>JAYUHT010000377.1:0-11432 GCA_043766725.1 Burkholderiales bacterium
GCTTGGCGCCCGAAGTGGCCAGGATGCGAATCTTGCCGGCCTCGTGCTGCACGAGATGTGAGTCCAGCGCGTCGATGGCCACGGGCACATGGCCACCCATCAAATCAGTGACCAAGGGCGATGAACCTTTGTATCCAATAACTTCCGGCTTGATGCCTGCGCCCTGCGCCATCATCAAGGCAAAGAAGTGCGGCAGGCTGCCGGTGGCCGGCACGCCCAGGCTGGCCTTGTCCGGGTTGGCTTTCATCCACGCCAACAAGTGGCGGTACTCGCGCACCGGCACGGCCGCGCCCACCGCGGCCGACATCTCGTAGCGCGACACCTGCGACACCGGCTGGAAATCTTTGTCCGGGTCGTAGCCGTTGTTCTTGTAGACCAGTGGCGCCACCACCATCAGCGCCGGGTTCACCAGCACCAGCACGTTGGCGCTGGCGGGCATCGCGACAACCTGGCGCAGCGCCAGCCGCCCGCCAGCGCCGACGATGTTTTCCACCACCACCGGTTGCCCCAGGCGCTGTTGCAACACCTCCGCCACGATGCGTGCTGAACGGTCGGAGCCACCGCCGGGCGGATAGGGCACCACCAGGCGCAGACTCTCGGTACCCTGCGCAAAGGCGCCACTGGCGCAGCTCAACAACAGGGCACACAGAAGCGAACGGCGTGAGGTCATGGTCGGCCTTTGAATGGATGTAGTCGGGTGGGCTGCCGGCGTGTGCAGGCAGCCCAGGTTGAAACGATCATAAGGATGCAATGGTCGATCCCGCGCACCCGTGCAAACCCTGACGGCGCGCGGTACGTCATGGCCTGCTGACACCGCCGTAAAGAAATCAAGGCCCCCAAGCGGTGAAGGAACGCAGCGTCACCTCGCCCAGCGGCCCGAGCAGGCAGACCTCCCAGCCCGGCGTGGCGCGAGGCGAAACATGCGCGATGTCCAGCGCGCCACCGGGCAGCCCACTCCAGGCCACCTGGCGAAGTTGCAGCGCACAGGGCGGCAGGTTGTCAGTGGGGTGCACCTGGCCCCATTGAATGAGCGGCGGGCAGCCACCGGCGCGTTCCTGGCCGCTCGCGTCGCCCACCGCGATTTGCCAATGCAGCCGGCCGCTAGGCGTGTCCCGGTATGCCGCCGTGGCTGCGCCCGGGTTCTGGCCGCTGGCGCGCAAACCGCTCAGTGCAGTGGACAAGTCGGTGCAGCGCAGCACGGCGTGCACCAATTGCGGCTCGCGCTGCGTGGCCGCGCGCAACGCCTGCGTGTCCATGCCGAACCAACGCGGCCACGCCGGGGCCGGGGCTTGTGGGTCGATGGCGATGATTTCCAGGTAGCTGCGCGGGAAGCTTGAGCTGCTCAGGGCGAGCAGGCGGTTGTGCGTGCCCATGAAGGCATGTTGGCCGCCGGGTTGCGGCACCGCGCCCAGAACGTCGCCGCACCAAGCCGCGCCTTGCGCCAGGTTGTCGGCCACGATCACCAGGTGATCGATCTCCATTGTGTTCATGGCAGCACCACGCTTTTCGCTGATTCAACGAGCGAGGGTAACGCGGCAGCTTGCAGCGCCGGCGCAGATCTGAATCCGGAACCCGTTCGAGGTGCCGATCCGCGTAAGCCTCTTGCTGCCGCAGCCCTACCATCGCGCGCTTTCACACTTGTCTGAGCATCCAGCCCTTTGATGTCTGCCGTGCCGGCCACGCCCCACCTTTTGCCAGCGAACACGTCACCCGGCGCACTCAGGCGCGAAGACGACGCTTTGCTGCGTGGTGCCGGCCGCTATGTGCAGGATGTTCACTTGCCTGGTGCCTTGCAGCTGATGTTCGTGCGCAGCGAGCAAGCCCATGCCACGCTGCTGCGTGTGGACTGCGCCGCGGCCAGGGCGGCCAGTGGTGTGGTGGCGGTGTTCACGGCGGCGGACTTCGGCCCCGTGTTCATGCCCGCCATCAACCCGTTGCTTGACGTGCCTGGCGATGTGCGATTCCCCTTGCTGGCCAGCGGCGAGCTGTGCTACGTGGGCCAACCGGTGGCGCTGGTGCTGGCCCACAGCCGCAGCGCGGCGCAGGTGGCCGCCGCACTCGTTGTGCTTGACACCACCCCATTGCCCGTGGCGCTGGACTTCGCCGAAACCGCGGCCACCACGCGCGTGAGTTTCCAGTGCGGCACGCCGGCCGCGCCTGCCGCGCACCGCGCGCGCGTGCAGTTGCGTTCGCCGCGCGTGGCCGCCATGGCAATGGAGCCGCGCGCCTGCTGCGCCAGCTGGGATGCGGCCAACGCCGCGCTGACGGTGTGGCTGGGCACGCAAACGCCCGCGCGTGCCCAGGCCGACATCGCCCACGCCCTGAACCTAACGATTGAGAAGGTGCGCGTGATCTCGCCTGATGTCGGCGGCGCCTTCGGCTTCAAGGCGTCGGTCTACCCCGAAGAGCTGCTGGTGGCGCTGGCCGCGCGCCTGGTGCAGGGCAGCGTGCGTTGGCAAAGCAGCCGCTCTGACGATTTCGTTTCCGGCATGCATGGTCGCGGCTCGCGGATGCAAGGCGAACTGGCGCTGGATGAAGCCGGGCACTTCGTCTCGCTGCAAGCGCGCCTGCACTTCACGCATGGTGCCTGGCTGCCCTACTCGGCCGTGGTGCCACTGCGCAATGCGGCGCGCATCCTGCCCGGGCCCTATGCGCTGCGCAACCTCGATATCCCAGGCCACGCCAGCCGCTCCAACCTGGCGCCGGTGAACATTTACCGCGGTGCCGGCCGGCCGGAGGCGGCGTTGCTGATGGAGACGCTGGTAGAGCAAGCCGCGCGGCAAAGCGGCATCGATGCGGTGGAGCTGCGCCGGCGCAACCTGGTGCCCGCGGCCAGCATGCCTTGGCGCAGCGGCACCGGCGAAACACTGGACAGCGGTGACTATGCGCAATTGCTGGATCGCGCCTGTGCACGCTTCGGTTATGCCACCGAACGCGCACGGCAGGCGCAGCGTGAAGCGGCGGGTGAACTCGTTGGTATCGGCTTGGCGCTGTATGTCGAGCCCTGCGGCCAGGGCTTCGAGGTGGCGCGCGTGAGCATGCAGCCTGACGGCCAAGTCAGCCTGGCCAGCGGCGCGCCCGCGCAGGGGCAAGGCCACGCCACCACGTTTGCGCAAATCGCCGCGCGCGAGCTGGGCTGTGCTGAGAGCGCGGTGGCGGTGCTGCTGGGTGACACGGCCCTGTGCCCACCCGGCGTTGGCGCGCTGGCCAGCCGCAGCACGGCCATTGGCGGCAGTGCCATCGTGCAGGCCTGCCGCGAGCTGCGCTCACGGGTGCAGGCGGGCGAGGCCTTGCCCGTCACCGTTGAGGCGCGCTTCACCGCGGCCGAAGCCTGGGCCGCGGGCTGCGTCATCGTGCGCCTGCGCATCGACGCGCAAACGGGCGCGCCGCATATCGAGCGTGTGGTGTGGGCTGATGACGCCGGCCACATCATCAACCCCACGTTGGCCAAGGGGCAGTTGCTCGGCGGTGCCGCGCAGGGCCTGGGCCAGGCCTTGATGGAAGCGCTGGTGCATGACGACACTGGCCAGTTGCTCACCGGCTCGTTGATGGACTACGCCGTGCCGCGCGCGCACGACATGCCGGCCATCGAGTTCGAATCGATCGTCACGCTCAGCCCGAACAACCTGCTCGGCGCCAAGGGCGTGGGCGAGGCCGGTTGCATCGGGGTACCGGCCGCCATCATGAATGCCGCGCGCGACGCCTTGCGCCACTATGGTGAACCCGAGCTGCAGTTGCCGCTCACGGCAGAGCAGTTGTGGCGCGTGCTGCGCATGAAGAGTCAAGCATGACTGTGTCGCTGCAATTGCAAGTTAACGAACGAGATGTTCAGCTCAGCGTGCCAGCAGAAACGCTGCTGGTGGATTTGCTGCGCGACCAGCTTGGCCTGACCGGCACCCACACCGGCTGCGACACCGCGCAGTGCGGCCCCTGCACCGTGCTGGTGGGCGGGCGCGCCGTCAAATCGTGCAACCGCCTGGCGCTGCAATGCGCCGGGCAAGCGGTGCGCACGATTGAAGGACTGGCGCCGGACGGTGGCCGTTGGCACATCCTGCAAGAACTGTTTTCGCGCCACCACGCCTTGCAATGCGGCTACTGCACGCCGGGCTTCGTGATGCGCGCGTTGGCCATGGTGGATGAAGACGTCGCCGCCGAGCCCGCTGCCGTGCGCCGCTCGCTCAGCGGCAACCTGTGCCGCTGCACGGGCTATGAAGGCATCGTGAACGCGGTGTGTGAAGGTTTGCGCATCCTGCGCGGTGCGGCAGCGCAGGCGCCGAAGTGAACCCCTTCCAGTACCTGCGGCCGCGCAACATCGAGCAAGCGCGCGCCTGGTTGATCGAGCACCCCGACGCCCGCTTGCTGTCCGGCGGCCAAAGCCTGCTTGCGGCCATGAAGCTGGGGCTGAATGCGCCCAGCCACTTGATCGACCTGCAAGACATTCCGGGCCTGAACGACATCAGCGTTGCCGGCGACGAGTTGTGGCTCGGCGCCATGGCCACGCATGCGCGCGTGGCCGCAGCCCCCGAGGTGCGCGCCTTCGCGCCCATGCTGGCGCAACTGGCCGGTGGCATTGCTGACGCCCAGGTGCGCGAGGTGGGCACGCTGGGCGGCTCGTTGGCCAACAACGACCCGGCGGCCTGCTGGCCGGCGGGGGTGTTGTGCCTGGGCGCCACCATCGTCACCAGCGCGCGCGAGGTCGCGGCTGACGACTTTTTTCAAGGCCTGTACGGCACCGTGCTGGCACACGATGAAGTGTTGCTGGGTGTGCGCTTCCCGCGCCCGCTGGCGGCGCACTACCTCAAGCACGAACAAGCCGCGTCGCGCTTTGCGTTGGTGGGTGTGGCCGTGGCCCGGTTCGGCGCCGTGCGCCACAGCACGCTGCGCGTGGCGCTCACCGGCCTGGGCGGTGGCGTGCAGCGCTGGACAGCGGCCGAGCAGGCGCTGGGCGCAGACTGGCGCCCGGACGCGTTGCACGGGTTGCAATTCAGCACTGAGGCCGCGTTGGGCGATGTGCACGCCAGCGCCGAGTACCGCGCCCATCTGGCGGGCGTGTTGTGCCGCCGCGCGGTGGCCGTGTTGACGGGCTTGCCCGCGCACAGTGGGCGGCCGGCGCCGGCCGCCGTCGCTTCCGCAGTGGCCCTTGCGGCTGGCGCAGCCGTTGCCCCGGTGGCGTTGATCCACGGTTCACAGCAACTCGGTTTGCCCTTGGCGCAGGTGTGGCAGGGCATGCTGGATGTGGCCGTGCTGCGGCGCTGCATTCCAGGCTGCGAGGCCTTGCAGGAACAGGCGGCCCACCAGTACGCCGCCACCTTGAAGCTCGGCCTGGGGCCGGTGTCGGCGCGCTTTCAGGCCAAGCTGGCGCTGCGCGACCTGGTGCCACCTGACGCCGCTGGCCAAGCCTCTTGCCGGCTGGTGTTTGCCGGCCAATCCGCAGGCTTGGGCGGCGGCGAGGGCCAGGCCAGCGTGCGGCTTGCGGCGCATGGCGGCGGCACCCGCCTGACCTGGCAAGCGCAGGCCCGCGTGAGTGGCAAGCTGGCGCAGTTCGGCAACCGTTTGGTCGAGGCCAGCGCGCGCAAGCTCAGCGCCGAATTCTTTGCGCGTTTGACGCACGCGCTGGTTGGTGCCGGGCAGGTTGCGGCGCCAGCTCGCCGCGGTGCGTGGGCGCGTGTCTGGCGAGGCTGGCGCCGTCGCTGGCGCCGCTGGTTCGGCGCGGTCTGATGGGCCGTAGCGATGAAAAAAGCCCGGCGATGCATGGCGCACCGCCGGGCTCTTCAAGCGTCTAAGCTCAGGAGGCCGGGAAATAAACCTTGGTCACCGTGACCACCGCGCTGGCTGCGCTCAACGTGCCTTCCACCCCGATGGCCGTGCCGTTGCTGATGTTGGCCGCACTGCCGCCTACGAACACCACGCCGGCGGCGCTGGCATTCACCTTCTGCCCGGCCACGCGCAGGTTGGCCAGTGAGACGAAGTCCGTCACCAAGCCGTGGAACCGCACCGCCACCACCGTTGGTTCGCTGCTGCCGCTGGTGGGGGTGGGCGAGGTGCTGGCGGGCTCGGCCAGGGTCATCACTTCCACCGACAGTGCGGTGATCGTGTGGGCCACGGTGTCCAGCAACGCCACCACACGCACTTGGGCGCCGGGTCGCAGTTGCGTTGACGACGCACCGCTGGGTGCCAGGGTGGTGTTGGGCGTGACACGGATCACCGCGTCACCAAACTTGAAGCCGCCGTCCACGATGCCCGAAATGACGCCGCCGATGTCGATGCGGCGCACCGTGGCCACCGGCTCCTTGAATTCGAGCGCGCTGACGGTGAAGACGTGCGTGGCTTCAGAGAAGCTGCCCTTCACCACCACTGGCCGCTCGTTGGCCATGTTGGCCATGGTTTGCCCCAGCGGCGCAAAGGTGGCCGTGGGCGCCAGCTTCATGTCCACACCCAGCAGGGTGAAGCTTTGGCTGGCGGCGTCCCAGCCGCGGATCAAGCCGGCCAGGGTCTGCGCCACGGCGGTGGGCGGGGGCATGACGCGCACCATGTCAGCCACCACCGAGTCCTTGACCATGTGGCCGGTCACGTCGAGGTAGGCGCCGTTGCCCAGGTCAGCCAGTGTGCCGCCGCTGAAGGTGGCGTGTGAGGCGTCAACGGTCACCCCGCGCAACTTGAACTGTGCGGCCGTGACGAAGTCATTCACCTGCCCGATCAAGCGCGGCTTGTCTTCGTTTTCGGGTTTGGCCACCTTGATCGACTTCGCCACCAAGACCCGGTTGGTCACGTTGCCCTTGACCATGACCCGGGCACCGTTGGCCACGTCGGCGGCCACCGTGCCATCCACCAGCGCGGCGGCCAAGGCATCCACCGTCACCTCGCCGATCTTGAAGTTGGCTAACGACACGAAGTCACTCACGTTGCCGCCCAGGCCCAGTTCAGCGCCTTCTTGCAGCTTGCGTTCCAACACTTCCACGGCCTTGGCGGTGAGCACCGGCAAGGCGCCGCCAGCAATGGGGGCGGTGTCGGCATACACCGCCAGCATCTTGCCGTTGGCCACCGTGGCGCCGCTGGGCAAGACGTTGGCGTTGGCGAAATCGACCTTCATCTTGCGCTCGCCACCAAAGGTAAAGGTCTTGGCCGTGGCATCGAGTTCGCCCACCACGCCGGTGACGCGGATGCGCACATGGGCATCGGCCAGCTTGCGCTCAATGCGCGTGGCGCTGACGGTGTGGTCAGCGTTCGCGGTGCCGGCCACTTTGACCAGGTCACCCGCGGCCAGTTCGGACAACTGCGTGAAGCCTTCGATGGCGGTGGGCGTGGCGCCAGTCAACACCAGTTTGATCTTGCGGCCCAGCACCACCAGCGTGGCGTTGACCATGTCTACTGAGTCCACCGCGCCGACCAGCGCAAAGCTCACGACCACGTCGCTGAGCTTGCCGTCAACCAGCTTGGCGTCAACACGCTGGCCCAATTTCAGGTCAGACAGCGTACCCGGTGTGGCGCTGCCGGGGTCGAGGTTGAACGCCACTTTGGCCACTGAATCGTCGAGGCGTGCGCCGTCAACGATGATGGAGCCAAAGCCCGTTATCGTGCCTTGCACCAGGGTGGCAACGGCCGCGGGGGTTTCGGTTGGCGGGGCGATGCCGCCTGCGCCTGCGCCTCCGCCGCATCCTGCCAGCAACGCGGCCAGGCTGGCCAGCGCGGTCAATGCCAAGTGATGAATCGTTTTCATGAATGCCCTTTCGTGACGGAAGCCGGGTTGCTGCGATGTCGCAGGCCACCAGGGCGGTCAGGTCAGGGTGCAGGCTTTCCGGGCTTTGAACCAGGGCGCCGGCTCCGATGGTTGCATCGAAGCCCTGGCCAGGCGCTGTGGTGCCCGGCCAGGTTGTCTGGCGACCCCGCTGTCATGCCCTTGCCTAACAAGGGTGTAGACCGGAAGTTTTGCGACCCCGCCTTTCGTGCGGGTGTGCCTTTGTCATCAACGCTTTCAGCTTAAGGGCATTTGCGCAGCGGCTTGCGGTCGCAGTTCACAAAGCCAGCGTTGCTTGCAACTTCATTGGTATCGGCATAGACCGAGCCCCGGCATGGTTCAGCAGCAGGGTGACGCGCGGGCGCGCTGCGCTGCGCTCAACGGTTGCGGGCACTTCGGGCGGCGACTCAAGCGGCAAGCGACCCTGGGTCGGCAGGGCCCAGCCTTCGGTGGCGCGCTCGCCGCTGACCAGGTTCAAGCCCCGCCCGGCCCAGCCGGCACGCCGCGCGTCATCGAGCAGGGCGTGCGCCTGGCCGGCGCGCAGCGCTTCGGCAAAGCTTTGCCAGCGGCGTTGCAGCAGCTCGCAGCCCCAGGCGTCTTCAAGCGTTTGCCGGTGGGCTTGGGCATCGGCCGCAGCGTTGCCGCGCAGCAGGCGCGGCAGCAGCGCGGCGGCCACGCGGTGCAATTCGTGGCGCGCTGGCGTGTCGCCCAACACCGCGGCCCAGCGGCGCAGCGCAGGCGTCCAACCTGGCTGTGCCAGCAGGCGCGTGAGCAGGGCTTGAACGCCTTGGGTGGGGTTGAACAGGCACAGGCGGTTCGGCGGCAACACCAGCAAGGGCAGGGCGGCGGCGTGTTGCTCAGAAAGCGGGCAGGTGAAGGACATCAGAATCGCCAGGCGTGCCCATTCCGCCGCGCTCAGCCCGGCCGCGTTCAGCGCAGCCGAGTTCAGCCCGGCCGCATTGGCGCTGCCTGCGGCACCGGGCGGGTTGGCCAGCGCCCAGGCGGCTTGCCAATCAGCCACAGCGGCACGGGCTTGTGCGGCGCGCGCGCTGAGCATGACCATGTTGCCGGCGGCAAACGCGGCGTCGCCGCGCATGCGCGTGGGCACGCCTTGGGCGCCCAGCAATTCCCGTGTCACCGGGCAATGCGTGGGGCAGATCTGGCGCAGGTGGTTGGCCGTGAGCTGCATGTCTTCAAACACCTGGCCGTGCAGCCAGGCTTGCACGCGCAAGCGCAGCCACTGGCGCACATGCGGGCTGGGGCGCAGGCTGCGCCCGGCAAAGCGTGTGCGCGCGGCCACGAAGCCGGTGCGCACCGGGCAGCCTTCGCGCAACAGCCCGGCCGGCGGCGCCACGCCGTGGCGGGCATGGTCCCAGCCGATGGCGTGGCCGGTTGGGGCGTCGGGGTAGGAGCCCGCGGGGTGGGCCGGTTGGGCCAGTTGGAGGTTCGACAGGGCGTTCATGGGGTGCCTTTCGAGTTGCGCATGCCGCCAGTGTCGCAAGCCTGGGTGTCATGGCGTGAGACTGAAACCGGCACAATGCAAATTCATGGACCGCACTGAACGCTTCTACAAGATCGACCTGCTCATTCGCCGCCGCGGTGGCGTGAGTTTTGATGACCTGATGGCTGATTTGGAGGTGTCGCGCGCCACGCTGATGCGCGACCTGCGCTACCTGCGCGAACGCATCGGCGCGCCCATCGTGTGCGCGCGCAGCGACGGCCTGTACCGCTTCGCCGCCGGCGCGCAGGCCGAGGCGCGCGAGCTGCCGGGGTTGTGGTTCAGCGACCAGGAAATCCATGCCCTGTTGAGCATGCACCAATTGATTCAGGGGCTGGACAGCGAAGCCGTGCTGGCGCGCCACTTGCAGCCGCTGCTGGACAAACTGCACGCCATGCTCGGCGCGGGCGATGTGCCAGTGCGCGAGCTGATGCGCCGGGTGAAGATCATCGGCGCAGCAAGGCGTTCGGTGCAGCCGCAGGCCTTTGAGCTGGTGGGCAGCGCGCTGTTCACGCGCCGGCGCCTGCACCTGCACTACTACACGCGCACGCGGCGCAGCGAAAGCGAGCGCGTGGTGTCGCCGCAGCGCCTGGTGCACTACCGCAACACCTGGTACCTCGACGCCTGGTGCCACCGCAGCCAGGCGCTGCGCCGCTTTGCGCTGGACGCCATGCGCGCCGTGGCCGTGCTGGCCGCGCCCGCGCGCGAGGTGGCCGCCGCCACGGTGGAGCGCGAGCTCGACGGCAGCTACGGCGTCTTTGCCGGGCGCGCGCGGCGCTGGGCGCTGCTGCGCTTTTCAGCCGACGCGGCGCAATGGGTGGCGCAGGAGCAGTGGCATGCGCAGCAAAAGCTGCTGCCCCAGGCCGACGGCTCGCTGCACATGCGCCTGCCCTATGCCGATGCCACCGAGCTGGTGATGGACATCCTGCGCCACGGCCCCAATGTGCAGGTGCTGGCGCCGCCTGAATTGGCCAGCGAAGTGCGCGCACAGCTTGACGCGGCGCTGCGCGCCTATCAACCAAGTAATCAGTAGCTCGGCCCGGGCAGGCGCATCAAGCGCCAGCCGGCCAGCGTGGCCAGCGTCGATGCCGCCATGCAGCCCCACAGCACCGGCGCGTACGAGCCGGTGTGGTCGAACACGGCGCCGGCCGCCACCGGGCCCACCAGGTTGCCCAAGGCGGCGCCGGTGTACAGCGTGCCGATGATGCCGGCCACGGCTTTGGCGCCAAACATGTCCATGCACAGCGCGGGCAGCAGCGAGACGATGCCGCCGTAGCTCAACCCCAGCCACAGCGCAAAAACGAGGAACGACGTGTAGCTGCCGGCGGCCAGCCACAGCCCGTAGCTCAGGCCCATGCTGGCTTGCATCAACACCAGCGTGCGCTGGCGGCCGATGCGGTCGGCCAGCGCGCCGATGGCAAAGCGCCCGGTCAGGCTGCCGATGCCGATGGCGCCCACCAGGCCCACCGCCTGTGCTTCGGCAATGCCCAGATCCCGCGCCGCCACCGAGACATGCGCGAAGGGAATGAACATCGGGAAGGCACCGGCCACCACGCCGGCATAGAGCCACCAAAAGCGCGGGCTGCGCAGCGCCTGGCGCAGGCTTTCACCGGGCCGCGCCATGTTGCCCGCAGCAGCCGCGGCCACGGGCGCGCGGCGCAACAACAGGCTGGCGGCCAGCCCCACCAGCAGCACGCCCAGGGCCAGCGCCTGCAAGCCCTGGCGCCACTGAAACCCGGCAATCAGCCATGCCGCCAGCAGCGGCACGGCCAGCGTGCCGGCGCCGATGCCGGCGCTGGCAATGCCACCGGCCAAGCCGCGGCGCTGGGTGAACCAGGGCTGCACGCAGCCGATGGCGGGCGAATAGACCAAGGCGATGCCCAGGCCGATGGTCAGGCCGTAGCCCAGGTAGACAGCTTGCATGCTGTGCGCCAAGCTGGTGGCCCACAGGCCTGCGGCCAGGCACAACATGCCGCTGGCCGTGACCAAACGCGGGCCGAAGCGGTCGGCCGCCATGCCGGCCAAGGCGCCCAGGCTGAAGTGCACCAGGCCGCTCAAGCCGAAGATCAAAGAGATGTCGGCGCGCTGCGCCTTGAACTCGCCGGCAAAGGATTGAAAGAACGCGGCGAACGAGTAGTTGACGCCGAAGATGACGCCAAGACAGACAAACACCGCCCAGACGATGACCCAGGCGTAGCG
>JAYUHT010000378.1:0-4337 GCA_043766725.1 Burkholderiales bacterium
GGCGCGAACTGGGCCGCTATTTCGCCTGACCTGAGCTTGAATGACGCCAGCCGCCAAGGCTATTCAGGTGGCTCGCTCACGCACGACACGGCCGGCGCCGAAGTGCACGCCACCTGCGCCTGCGTGGCGCCCTCGCCGCACCGCGCGGGCGAGATCTGGGCCAGCACCGACGACGGGCTGGTGCATGTCACGCGCGACGACGGGCTGACATGGATTAACGTTACACCCAAGTCAATGCCCGAATTGGCCTACGTCGGCTGCGTGGAGATTTCGGCGCACGATGCCAACACGGTGTACGTGACCGCCACGCGCTACAAGCTGGCCGACTACCGGCCCTTTTTGTTTCGCACCCGCGACGGCGGCAAGACCTGGCAAGCCATCAATGGCGACCTGCCAGCGGCCGAAATCACCCGCGTGCTGCGCGCCGACCCGGTGCGCCCCGGCCTGCTTTTCATCGGCACCGAAACCGGCGTGTTCTTCAGCGGCAACGACGGCAAGCGCTGGGTGCGCATGCAGGGCGGCCTGCCCGTCACTCCGGTGTACGACCTGAAGATCAAAGACGGCGACTTGATCGCCGCCACACATGGCCGTTCGTTCTGGGTGCTCGATGATCTGTCTGCGCTGCGCCAATTGCAGGGCGACTTGAGCGCCCCGCAACTGGTGGCGCCGCGCCTCACCGTGCGCAACCGGCTGGCCTGGAGCGCGGGCACCAGCTACACGAAAAAGGGCATCAGCTACGGTCCGGCTTTTGGCATTGGCGGCGGCACCGAAGTGGTTGAAGGGCCCGACGGCAGCACCGAACGCCACCACCTTGATGTGGGCGAGAACCCGCCCAACGGCGTGATCGTCTACTACTGGCTGCCGCCAGGTTTTGAGGCAACGGTGAAGCTGGAGTTCGTCGACGCCCAGGGCGCTGCGGTGAACAGTTTTGACGGCGCAGACAAGGCCGCGGCGGCGCCAAAACGCCCCGGCGCCAAGCCCGGCCTGAACCGCTTTGTGTGGGATTTGAAGCACCGCGGCCCGGCCAAGCTCGACGCCGCTTTGGCGCCACGCGCACGCAAGCCCTTGGCCGAAGAGAGCGATGACACATCCGGGCCGGCCATAGCGCCCGGCCGTTTTGGCGTGGTGCTGCACGCCGGCGGCACGCGCCTGCAGGCCGGCTTCGTGGTGGTCAAAGACCCGCGCATCAAGACACCGCAACGCGCCTTCGACGAGCAACTAGCCTTGCTGAAAAGCTTGTACGCCAAGCTCGGCGCGCTGAACGAGGCCGTGAACGGCATTCGCGTGCACCAGGTGCAACTGCGCTCGCTGGGCACGCGGCTGGCCAGCGGCCATCCACCGCTGCGCGACGCCGCCGCGGCGCTGCTCAAACGCCTGGAGGGCATTGAGGGCGTGCTGGTGGATGTGAAGCGTGAGTCGCCACGCGACATCCTGCGCCACCCGGCCGGCCTGAACGACACGCTGGTTGATTTGATCAGCGTGGTGGCCATTGCCGACGACGCACCAACGACCCAGGCGCGCCAGGTGTGCGACGAGATCGTGGCGCTGGTGGATGTGCAACTGGCCGAGCTGGCCGCGGCGCTGAGCGGCGACTTGGCCGGCCTCAACGGTGCACTGCACACGGCGGGGGTGGCCTTGTTCGGCGCGGTGCCGAGGTAGCGAGGTAACTGGCGCCAGTGCACGGCACCGTTTCTGCGGCAAACTTTCAGCATGAACACGCTGCCGCAACAGCTCGACCTCTTCGAGCACAGCCGCGATGTGATGCTGCGCAACGACGTGCTGCAACACCTGCTGCAGCACGCCGCCGCGCCAGCGCGCAGCGCCTGCCACGCGCTGGCCGGCGAATACCCGCAAGACGACTTGCTGCCCGTGTTCGAGTGCCTGACCCAAACCCTTGAACGCCGCAGCAACGCCCCCTTGCCCAGCCACGCCGCCCTGGCACGGGAACGCGAGCGGTTAACGCAACAGGTCAGCCATGCGGCGCAACGGGCCATGGGCAGCAGCGCCGATGCCTGGTTGCACCGGTTTTGGCGCGAGCTGGCTGAACGCGCCGCACTCCTGCCCTTCCAGGCCGCTTGCGCCGAAGACCATGCGGCCGCGCTGTGGCTGCGCGGCGAGCACTGGGCGGCGGCGGCGCAGGCGGTTGAGCGCATCGAGTCGTGGCGCCGCATTCCGGCCCCGCTGGCCTGGATGCTGCAGGCCCGTTGCCGGCAAGGCGAGCTGGATGCCTGCTGGGGCCTGCTGGCCGAACTGGCCTGGCTGGCGCCGGCGCGGCTCGACGCTTTGTTGCGCGATCTGAACGACCCATTGCTCACGCGTTTGCACAAGAAGTTCGACGCCGAATTCGAAGGCGCGGGCGATGTCGCCGACATGGCCTGGTTCCCGGCCTGGGTGTTGCTGGAACGGCCCGCCCTGGCGCCGCACCTGGCCCTGGCCTGGCCTTCGCTGCACAGCGCACCGGAACGCGGCATGCGCTTGGCGCTTGAACTGCTGGGGCTGGAACGCCAGGGCCGGCACCATGAGCTGGTGCGCCAACGCCGTGCCTTGCGCGATCTGCACGGCCCTTTGTACGCCGCCTACATGGCCACGCGCTGAGCCTGCCGCGCGGCACCCGGCTCGGCTCAGAACCCTTCTTCCACCAACTCCGCCGCACGAATCAGCGCGCGCGCCTTGGCTTCGGTTTCCTGCCATTCCAGCTCGGGCACCGAGTCAGCCACCACACCCGCGGCCGCCTGGACATACAAGGTTTGACCCTGCACGATGCCGGTGCGAATGGCGATGGCCAGATCCATGTCGCCGGCAAAACTGAGGTAACCGCAGGCGCCCCCATAAATGCCGCGCTTCACGGGTTCAAGCTCGTCGATGATCTGCATGGCGCGAATCTTCGGCGCGCCGCTCAGCGTGCCTGCCGGGAAGGTGGCGCGCAAGACATCGAGGTTGCTGGTGCCGTCCTTCAGCAGGCCTTCAACGTTGCTCACGATGTGCATCACGTGCGAGTAGCGCTCGATGGCGAAAGCCTCGGTCACCTTCACCGTGCCGGTCTTGGCGATGCGGCCGATGTCGTTGCGCGCCAGGTCGATCAGCATCAAATGCTCGGCCCGCTCTTTTGGATCGTTAGACAACTCATGCTCCAGCGCCTTGTCTTGCTCCGGCGTGGCGCCGCGCGGGCGCGTGCCGGCCAAGGGGCGAATGGTCACCTTTTCGCCTCCAGGCACGCTTTCGTGTCGCACCAGGATTTCGGGTGAGGCACCAACGATCTGAAACTCGCCCATGTCGTAGAAATACATATACGGGCTGGGGTTGAGCGAGCGCAGCGCGCGGTACAGGCTCAACGGGCTTTCAGTGAAGCGCTTGCGCAGGCGTTGGCCAATTTGCACCTGCATCATGTCGCCAGCGGCGATGTATTCCTTGCTCTTGCGCACCGCGGCCAGGTAGTCGTCTTTCGCAAAGTCGCGCTCGACGCTGTGGCTGGGCCCGCGCTTCACGGCCGGCGCGGTCACGCTGTAGTGCAGTTTGTCGCCCAGCTCGGCCAGGCGGCGCTTGGCCTTGCTGAAGGCTTCGCTCTGGCTCGGGTCGGCGTAGACCATGAGGTACAGCCGGCCCGACAGGTTGTCGATCACCGCCAGCTCTTCGCATTGCAGCAGCTGGATGTCGGGCGTGTCCAGGCCGCCCGGTTTGGCAACTTGCGCCAGCTTGGGCTCGATGTAGCGCACCGCGTCGTAGCCGAAGTAACCGGCGAGGCCGCCGCAAAAGCGCGGCAGGCCTGGGCGCAGCGCCACCTTGAAACGCTTTTGGTACTGCTCGATGAAGTCGAGCGGGTTGCCTGCGTGCGTTTCCACCACCACGCCGTCGCTCACCACTTCCACCTTGAGGCCCGTGGCGCGCAGCAAGGTGCGCGCCGGCAGGCCGATGAACGAATAGCGCCCGAAGCGCTCGCCGCCGACCACGCTTTCGAGCAAGAAGCTGTGCTTGCCCCCGCCGCTGGCATAGGCCAGCTTCAAGTAAAGCGACAGCGGCGTTTCGAGGTCGGCAAACGCTTCCGCAATGAGCGGAATGCGGTTGTAGCCCTGCGCGGCAAGGCTCTTGAATTCAAGTTCTGTGATCACGTCAAACCTCGGGTTCCCGTGGCGGGAAACATCCAAACTCGGCTATTGCGCGTAGGTCTGGTCAGGGAGCCAGGCCTCGCGGCGGCGGCAAGGCAATCAGGTGCCGGCGGCGCAGCCTCGCCAGGGCCAGGCTCCCCGGTCGTGTGACCTGTGCCTGCAATGCGTGAAGGTGCCAGACGTGAACATGCGCTTGAGTCTATCGCAGCAAAACCCGCCAGCCAGATGGCTACT
>JAYUHT010000379.1:0-4333 GCA_043766725.1 Burkholderiales bacterium
CCGCACCCGCTGCATGTGGTCCTCGGGGCTGGCCTGCAGCCAGACGGTGGTGCAGTGGGCCAGCAGCAGGTTGAAGGTGGCGGCGTCCGACACCAGGCCACCGGGGCTGGCGATCACCGCCTCGGGGTAGATCTGGATCGCCTCCTCCATCGCCCGGCGCTCGTAGCGGCGGTAGGCGTTCTGGCCATACAGGGCCTGAATCTCGCTGATCGAGCAGCCGGCAAACCGCTCGATCTCGCGGCTGAGCTCGACAAACGGGAAGCCCAGGTCCTGGGCCAGCATGCGGCCCAGCGTGGATTTGCCAGCGCCGCGCAGGCCGATCAGCGCGATGCGGCTGCTGCGTGCGGCGCCGGCGCGGCCCTGGCCACCGCCGGTGCCCAGCAACTCACCGATCGCTTCGCGCACCCGGCGCAGCGTGGCGTCGTCCTGCTGCGCCAGCAGCTCGCGGATCATCAACCACTCGGGCGACTTGGTGCTCATGTCGCCCAGCAGCTCGGCCAGCGAGCATTGCAGCGCCCGGGCCACGTCCAGCAACACCAGCACCGACGCATTGCCCAGGCCATATTCCAGGTTGGCCAGGTGGCGCTCGGAAACTTCAGCATGGGTGGACAAGGCCTTGCGCGTCATGCCTTGGCGCGAACGCAATGCGCGCACCCGCTCGCCCAGGGCCACGAGGAAGGGGTTCTTCTCTTCCGCAACCTCGTTCGCGGCGTCAGACTGCGGCGCGCCGGCCTGGATTGAGCCCGCTTTGTTAGGTGTAAACCCGATAACAGGCATTATATTGCTTGACATGCGTTTTGACCGGCTCTAAAGTTCGTTCAAGCACGATACTGCATCAAAGCGTTGAAGACAAGCCTGACGCAGACTTCAAAAGAAATTGCCCTGTCGCAGGGCCTGTCCGGAGACAAGCATGAGCACCGAGACCAACGTGGCGCCGCCGCCGGAACGCTTCAATTTCGCCCAGCACCTGCTGGCGCTGAACGCCGCCCGCTCGGCCAAGGCCGCGTTCATCGACGACCTGGGAACGCTGCACTACGGCGAGTTGGAACTGCGTGTGCGCCAGTTGGCCAGCGCACTTCGCGGCGCCGGCATCAAGCGCGAAGAGCGCGTGCTGCTGCTCATGCAAGACTGCAACGACTGGCCCGTGGCCTTTCTTGGCGCGCTGTATGCCGGCGTGGTGCCGGTGGCGGTGAACACCCTGCTCACCGCCGACGACTACGCCTTCATGCTCGAAAACTCGCGCGCGCAGGCGGTGCTGGTGTCGGGCGCGCTGCTGCCCACGCTGACGCTGGCATTGACCAAGTCTGACCATGAAGTGCAGCGTGTCATCGTTTCGCGCCCCATTGCGCCGCTGCACCCGGCTGAATTCGAGTTCGAAGCATTTCTCGGTGCCCATGCCCCGGCGGCCAGGCCTTCTTCCACCGGGGCAGACGACCCCGGCTTCTGGCTCTATTCATCCGGCTCCACCGGCCGCCCCAAGGGCACGGTGCATTCGCATGCCAACCCCTACTGGACGGCCGAGCTTTATGGCAAGGGCGTGCTGCAAATCAAGGAAAGCGACGTCTGCTTTTCCGCCGCAAAACTGTTCTTCGCCTACGGCCTGGGCAACGGCCTGAGCTTTCCGATGAGCGTGGGCGCCACGTCGATCCTCATGCCCGAGCGGCCCACGCCCGACGCCACCTTCAAGCGCTGGCTGGGTGGCGTGGGCGGGGTCAAACCCACCGTCTTCTTCGGCGCGCCCACGGGCTTTGCCGGCATGCTGGCGTCAATCAATTTGCCCAGGCGGGTTGATGTGGCCCTGCGCCTGGTGTCATCCGCCGGCGAAGCCTTGCCGGCCGATCTGGGCGAACGTTTCACCGCGCACTTTGGCGTGGAGATCATCGACGGCATCGGCTCCACCGAAATGCTTCACATCTTTCTTTCCAACGCGCCAGGCCGGGTGCGCTATGGCACCACCCGCTGGCCCGTGGTGGGCTACGAGATCGAGCTGCGCGGCGACGATGGCAAGCCCGTGGCCGATGGCGAGCCGGGCGACCTTTTCATCCAGGGCCCGAGCGCAGCCATGATGTACTGGGGCAACCGGCAGAAAACGCGGGACACGTTTCAAGGCGGCTGGACCAAGAGCGGCGACAAGTACATCCGCAATGCCGATGGCAGCTACACCTACGGCGGGCGCAGCGACGACATGCTCAAGGTAAGCGGCATCTACGTCAGCCCGTTCGAAGTCGAAGCCACGCTGGTGCAACACCCAGCGGTGCTGGAAGCGGCCGTCATCGGCAAGGAAGATGTCGATGGGCTGACCAAGACCATGGCCTTCGTGGTCTTCAAGAGCGGTGCCGGAGCCACGGAAGAAGAGCTCAAGGCCTTCTGCAAGGAGCGCCTGGCGCCCTACAAGTACCCGCGCTTCTGGGCCTTCGTGCCCGACCTGCCCAAGACCGCCACCGGCAAGATCCAGCGCTTCAAATTGCGCGAATTGGAGAACGCCCCAATGCCAGCGAGGCCGGCCGCCCCCCAAGGGGATCTGAGTAGCCCGGCAAAGCCGGATCTACTCAGGAACAAGCCAAAGTGACTCATCAGTTCGTTAACGTGGATTGGCGCGGCCGCCGTGTTCGCATCGAGCACGAGTGGATCGCACCCGAGCGCCCGGGCGCGCCGCTCATCGTGTTCCTGCACGAAGGGCTGGGATCGCTGGCGATGTGGAAGGGTTTTCCACGTGAGCTTTGCGACGCTGCAGGCGCGCGCGGCCTGGTCTATTCACGCCCCGGCTATGGCCGCTCCACACCACGCACGGCCGATGAAACCTGGGGCACGGACTTCATGCACCGCCAGGCCCACGAGGTGCTGCCGGCGCTGTTCAATGCGCTGGGCATCAACACCACACAAAACCCGCCCTGGCTGTTCGGCCACAGCGACGGTGGCTCCATCGCCTTGCTGCATGCCGCGCGCTTTGCACAGCAGGTGGCCGGCCTGGTGGTGGTGGCACCGCACATCCTGGTTGAGCCGGTGTCGCGGGCGAGCATCGAGAAGGCCAAACTGGCCTACGAACAAACTGACTTGCGCGCACGCCTGGGCGCCTATCACGACGACCCCGATTCGGCTTTCCGGGGCTGGAACGGCGCCTGGTTGCAGCCAGGTTTTCAGCAATGGTCAATTGCCGCTGAGTTGGCCACCATCGCCTGCCCGATACTGGCCGTACAGGGCGTGGACGACGAGTACGGCACGCTTGAGCAGATTCGCGGCATCGCCCGCGCGCTGCCAGGTGCGCAATTGCTTGAAATTCCGGCCTGCGGCCATTCGCCCCACCGCGACCAACCCGCAGCCCTGATCACCGCGGCCAGCCGCTTCATTCACCAGCACACCCTCGCTCATTCACACGGAGACTCACGATGAAACTGATCCATCCCACGGCCCTGGCCGCCGCCGCGTTTGCCCTGTTGGCGCAGGCCCCTGCCTTTGCGCAGGGCGCCAAGGTCAAGGTCGGCCTGATGCTGCCCTACACCGGCACCTTTGCCGCCCTGGGCACGGCCATCGAAAACGGCTTTCGCCTCTATGTGGCCGAACAGGGCGGCAAGCTCGGCGGGCGCGAAATCGAATTCGTGAAAGTCGATGATGAATCCGACCCGGCCAAGGCCACCGACAACGTCAACAAGCTCGTGAAGCGCGACAACGTCGATGTGCTGGTGGGCACCGTGCACTCCGGCGTGGCCATGGCCATGGCCAAGGTGGCCAAAGACAGCGGCACGCTGCTCATCGTGCCCAACGCCGGCGCTGACGCCGTGACGGGCCCAATGTGCGCGCAAAACATCTTCCGCTCCAGCTTCAGCAACTGGCAGCCGGGCTATGCCATGGGCGAAGTGGTGGCCAAGAAGGGCCACAAGAACGTGGTCACGATCACCTGGAAGTACGCCGCGGGCGACGAATCGGTGAAGGGCTTCAAGGAAGCGTTTGAAAAGGGCGGCGGCAAGGTCACCAAGGAACTGAGCCTGCCTTTTCCTAACGTTGAGTTTCAGGCACTGCTGACCGAGATTGCCGCGGCCAAGCCCGATGCCGTGTACACCTTCTTTGCCGGTGGCGGCGCGGTGAAGTTTGTGAAGGACTATGCCGGTGCGGGCTTGAAAAAGAACATTCCGCTGTATGGCGCCGGCTTTCTCACCGACGGCACGCTCGAAGCCCAAGGCACTGACGCCGACGGCCTTTTCACCACGCTGCATTACGGCGACAGCCTGAACACCCCGCGCGACAACAGCTTCCGCCTGGCCTATGCCAAGGCCTACAAGCTGCAGCCCGACGTGTACGCCGTGCAGGGCTACGACGCCGCCCAGATGCTGGGCAT
>JAYUHT010000380.1:0-4327 GCA_043766725.1 Burkholderiales bacterium
AATGCGCCCCGGCGCCGTGGGGATGCCGCCGTTCACCACCAGCAGGTCGTGGTAGTTCAATGAGCTGGCACGCACCCGCAGCTGCACCTCGCCCGGGCCGGGTGCACGCGACTCGGCCTGGCCCAGGGTCAGTTGATCAATGCCGGCCGGCTGGCCCACTCGCATCACACGCATGGCCTTTCCTTCACGTTTTGTTTGGCGTCTTCAAACGCCCACCACGGTGACGCCGCCGTCCGCCATCCACAGCGCACCGGTGACGTAACTGCTCTGGCTCGAAGCCAGAAACGCCACCACGTTGGCGATCTCATCCGGCTCGCCAAAGCGGCCCAGCGGCGTGAGGCTCTGGCGTTGCGCCAGGGTGGCGGCGTCGAAGTTGGCCAGCGCGGCCGGCGTGGCGATGGTGCCCGGCGCCACGGCGTTGACGCGGATGCCATGGCGCGCCAGTTCGGCCGCCGCCGCGCGCGTGTAGCCCGCCACGCCGGCCTTCAGCGCGCAATACACGCTGGAATTTTCAAACGTCTGCACCGCCGCGGCCGAGCTGATGTTGATGATGGCGCCGCCACCGCGCCGCTTCATCTGCGCCGCCGCGGCCTGGGTGGCCCAGATGATGCCTTTCAGCCCCACGCCGAGGATGCGGTCCACCGTCTCTTCGTCGCTGGCCTCAATCGACTGGTAGCGCACCCACACCGCGTTGTTGACCAGCACCGCGATCGGTGCGCCCAATTCGGATTCGATGCGCGCGAAGGTTTCGTGCACCACGCTGCGCTGGCCCACGTCGACCACGAAGGGGCTCACGTCCAGCCCGGCCGCGCGCATCTCGGCCGCGGCCTCCGCCGTGCGGTGCGGGCTCACGTCGACGCAGGCCACGCGGGCGCCGTCGCGGGCCAGCCGCTCGGCAATCGCCCGGCCGATGCCGCGCGCCGCGCCGGTGACCACTGCCACCTGGCCGGCCAAACTGTTTGGGGGATTGATCATCGGATCATCTCAATAGTTAGTTAACTGTCATCGCTGCTGTCCGCGCTCCAGCGCCAGGCGCAACAGAGGCAGCCGGTCGTCGCCAAAGTACATGTCGCTGCCGTTCAAGTAGAAAGTAGGCGAACCGAATGCGCCGCGCGCAATCGCCTCTTCAACATTGGCGCGCAACGCTTCCTTGGCCTGCGGCTGGGCGATGCTGGCCAGCAGGGCTTGGGCATCCACGCCCACTTGTTCGCACAGATCAGAAATCACCGCGTCATCGCTGATCGGCCGCTGCTCGCCAAAGTAAGCCTGGAACGCGGCACGCGCGAACGCAACGAGTTTGCCCTGGGGTTCGAGCACGATGCAGGCGCGCATCACCTTCACGCTGTTCACCGGGTGGCCGCGCGGCGGGAAGTGCAGCGAGATGCCGGCGGCGCGCGAGCGGTCAGCCAGGTCTTTGACGGCGTAGTCGATCTTGCGCTGCGGCAGCCGCGGCTCGCCGTTGGCCTTGAAGAATTCGATGCCCGGGTTGACGGCATTGAAGATGGCCCCCACCAAGATCGGCCGCCAAACGATGCGCGCACCAAACTCGGCCGCCAGGGGCTGGAGGTTTTCAAACGCCAGGTACGTGTACGGGCTGGAGCAATCGAAGAAGCATTCGATCGTCGGCGGCGCCAACAACGTTGTGGGTTCGGTGGGGCCCTGTGTCTTGCCCTGGTTCATGCCCGCGCCCTCACTCACCTCTCCACACCGGCGCGCGCTTGTCCATGAAAGCAGCCACGCCTTCCTTCACGTCGGCCGTGGTCTGCACCAGCGTGAGGTAGTGGCGCAGCAGGCCAATGGCCTGCATCAAGGGCAAGTCTTGCTGCTCGTACAAGGCCTGCTTGCCCAGTTGCAGCAACAGCGGCGATTTGCTCGCCACCTTGGCCGCCCACTGCGCCACCGTGGCGTCAAATTCTTCGGCCGGCACCACCAGGTTGACGATGCCCAGCGCCTGTGCTTCTTCGATCGGCATTTGCTCGCCCATGAAGCACAGCTCGGCCAAACGTTTACGCGGCATGTTGCGCTGCATCAGCGCTGAGAGCATGAACGGGAACACGCCCACGTTGATCTCGGGCGTGCCGATGCGCACCCCGGCCCTGGCCACCACCATGTCGCAGGCCAGCACCAGGCCCAGGCCGCCGGCCAGCGCATGGCCGCCCAGCGCGCAGATCACCGGCACCTTGAGTTGGCCCATGCGCTGCACAAGTGCGCCCAGGCTGCCGTTGCGCCGGTGCTTGCTGAGCACGGTTTCCTCGGCCGTAAAACCACCCAGGTTGCCGCCGGCGGAAAAGACCGAGGCATGCGCTGAGCGCAGCACCACGCAGCGCGCCAGGGCATCGGCGTTCACACGGTCCAGCGCCGCGAGCAGCCCGCCCATCAGGGCTTCGTCGAGCGCGTTGCGCTTGTCGGGCCGGTTCAGCACCAGCGTGACCACGCCTTGCTCGTCGCGCGTGTACAGCACGGCATCGCCGGCCAGGGAAGTGTCTGTGCTCATGGTTGATGCGCGCCTTCAAGCCATGGTCAAGCCACCGCTGACCGACAGCGTTTGGCCGGTGATGTACGAAGCGCCATCCGAGGCCAGGAAAGCCACCGCGGCGCCGATGTCTTCGGGCTCGCCCAAGCGGCCCACCGGCACGGCGCGCTTCATGGCGTCGAGCACTTTGGTGCTGTCGTCGCCGCCCATCGCGGTTTGAAAGCCCGGCGTGTTGGTCGGCCCCGGGCACACCGAGTTCACGGTGATGCCTTTGCGCGCCACTTCGCGCGCCAAGGTCTTGTTGAACGAGACGATGGCACCCTTGGCGCCGGAGTACACCGCCTCAAGTGACGAGCCGACCCGCGCCGCGTCCGACGCGATGCTGATCACGCGGCCCCAGCGCCGCTCGATCATGCCCGGCAGCACGGCGTGGATCATGCGCAGCGTGCCCAGGTAATTGATGTCCACCACCTTGAGCCAGAAGGCTTCATCGGTGGCGACGAACTGTTTGAGTTCGTCCCAGCCAGCGTTGTTCACCACCGCGTCAATCGGCCCCAGCTCGGCGTTGACGCGCGCCACGGCGGCCAGCACGGTGTCGCTCCTGGCCACGTCGAGCGGCACGAACAGGGCACGCCCACCGGCTTGGCGAATCAACTCGACGGTTTCATTGGAGTCCGCCTCGTGCAGGTCGCCCACGCCCACGGCGTAGCCCCCTTTGGCCAAGGCCAGCGCAATGCCGCGGCCGATGCCACGGCCGGCGCCGCTGACGATGGCCACGCGGGAGGGATGGGTGGTTGTCATGACCATGCTCGCTTTCGACTCAATCAATGCGTCTCGGATTCGGCGCCAGGCCAGGCGGCCGCGCCATGCATTGTCCAATCAGACAACCATGCGCCGCGGCCACAGCAGCCATGCGCTAACGGTGGCCTGGTGAGCCGGCCCGCGACACGGCAGGCTCAACGTTGCGCCACCGGCGCCAGGCTCTTCAGGTGCAGGTACAAGGCCTGCACATCGGTGTCGTTGATTTCCTTCAGCGCCACGAAGGGCATCACGGCACTCACCGTGCTGCCGTCGGGCCGTTTGCCGCTGCGCAGCATGGCGCCAAAGGCCGATGCATCGGGGTAGCGCGCCATGGCGCCGCCGGGCACGGGTGTCAGGTTGGCGGCAGCCGGCCAATCGGGTGGCGTGCCCGGGATCTTGCCGCCGGCCAGTGCCGGGCCATGGCAGCCGACGCAGCCTTGGGCCAGGTAGGCGCCATGCTCCAGGCTTGCGGCTTGCGCCACCGGTTTGGGCGGCGGCAGGCTGTGGTCGATTTTTTCGGCGGCGTCGCGAATCGCCCCCAGGCCATACAACACCTTCACCGGCAACGGCAGGCGTATCTCGGCCCGCTCGCCGGGTGCAGCGGGCATCTGGCGCAAGTAGCTCACCATGGCGCTGAGGTCGACATCGGTCATGCGCGCATAGTCTTCGCTGGCCATGATCAACGCGGCGCGGCCATCGGGCTTGACGCCGTGGCGAATGATGCGGGCCCAGTCTGCTGGCGTGTAGTTCGCCACCACCGTGCCCGGCGCGGGCGTGATGTTGGGCGCGCGCACATGCATGCCCGAGGCGTCGTCGATCATCACCTTGCCGGCGCCATTCACGCCGTGGCAATCGGTGCAGCCGCGCGACAAGAACAGGTAGCGTCCGCGCTCGACGGTGGCGGCGTCGCTGCTCAAGGCCAATGGCGCGGCCGCGCTCGCGGGCAACGCGACTTGCCGGTTCATCTTGCGCTCGCCCAACCAGGCGGCAGCGGCCGCCGCTGCCGCCACCAGGGCCAGCAGCAATCCCAGCACCAGCGCCGCGCCGAACAGC
>JAYUHT010000381.1:0-4326 GCA_043766725.1 Burkholderiales bacterium
AGCGACCCCATCGCGCAAGGCACGACCACGAGCCTGGCTCGCCCTGACGGCAATGCCACCGGCATATCGGTGTTCGCCACCGAACTGGCCGCCAAGCGGTTGGAACTGCTGAAGGAGGCGGTGCCCGGCCTGAAGCGCGTGGCCGCCCTGTACAACGCGGCGGCGCCAGCGGCCAACGGCGTGGCCGTCAGCCTGAACGCTGGCAGGGAATTGGGCCTGGACGTGGTGGAGATGCCCGTGCGTCTGCCCGAGGGCATTGATGCCGCATTCGCCACCGCCGCACGCCAGGGCGTTCAGGGCGTGGCGATCATTTCGAGCACGGCCACCATCACCCATCGCCTGCCCTTGTGCGAGCGCGCCCAGGCGCACCGGCTGGCCACCATTTTTTCCAACCGCGCGTACCTGAAGGGTGGCGGCCTGATGAGCTACGGGCCCGACTTGGAAGCCGCGTTTCACCGCAGCGCCTACTACATCGACCGCATCTTGAAGGGCGCCACGCCGGCCGACCTGCCCATCGAGCAAGCCAACACCTTCCAGCTCGTGCTCAACCAGCGCACGGCGCGCGCGCTGGGCCTGCGCTTCGCGCAATCGCTGTTGCTGCGTGCGGATGAGGTGATCGAGTGAACCGCCGCGCGGGCGGTGCTGCGCTGGCCCTCGGTTGCTGCGGTGTGACCTGCGCATTCACGAACATTGTCTTCAGGCTGTTGCCCAACCCAGCTGCAAGCCTGACGGTTCGAGCACCCGCACCGTGCCCTGCAAGCTGAGCACCGCCGCGCTCAGCAACCCTTGCTGGCGCATCCGCGCTGCGCATTGCGCACCCGCGGCCAGCGCGGCGGCCACCTGGGCCTGCTCCAGCACCGGCACGGCGGTGGTGACAAACCGCTGCCCCAAATCGCTGTCGTCCTTCAACTCGCAGGCGGGCCGGCGCTGGATGCGCGCGTCTTCCACGTCCACCGCATTGGCCACCAGTGTGGCGGCGGCGTCGGCCTGGGCGGCGGTGGCGGCAAGCACGGTCACGGCATCGGCTATGCCGAATGAAAAGCTGCGCCCGCGCCAGCCCGAGGTGGCCACGCCGCGCGCGGCGTCTTCAAACCGCACCGTGAAGCGGCCGCTCGGCGTGCTTTGCAGGCCGGCGATGAGGCCGATGTCCCACTGCGTGCATTTGGTGACGTGCACGGCGATGTCGCCGCCATTGTTCACGTAGGCGCGGGTGATGCCCGGTGCGGCCAGGTGGTGCAGCAACTCATCGGCCACGGCGCCGGCCACGGCGGCCATGGGGGTGAGGAAGGTGTTGGCCGCATGCGGCAGGCAGGCCGCCACCATGCCTTCAGCGATGCGGCCTTGCACGCGCGGGGCGCCGTGGGCGTGCAGATCAACTTTCAGCAGCGCCAACTCGCTCACCAGTTCCGTTAACACCGTGGCGAAGCGCTGCCAGGTTGCTTCATAGGCGGCGGCCACCGCGCCGGCCGGCCCTTCGGCAAAGACGATGCAGTTGATGGGCCCGTGTTGCAGGAACCAGCGCCCGCCATCGAGGCGTTGGCGCGTCGCGCTGTTCACACTTTGAAGCCCGTCAATGGCCAGGCGTTGCCGGCCGGTGCATCAAGCAGTCTGTGCGGCTCGCTGGCCAGAAATTCATCGAGCCGGCGCACCCGCCCCATGTGCCCGCCCAGGCGCTCGTAGTCAGCCAGCCCCAATGTGAATTCAATGGGCGAGACGATGGCCGGCGTGGGCACGCTGCCAAAGCTGTTGGCCGGCATGCGAGCCACGTCCACCATCAGCGTGATGCCGCCGCCCGGCCACAGATAAACCGGCGCGCCGCCGCAGGTCACGTTCACCAGCGCCTGCTTGATGGCGCGGGTGAGCAGCACCGGGTTATTGGTGACGCCCGCGCGAAGCGAGCCGCCGGCGCCGGCCACGTAGAGCACGCTGCAAAGCGAGGGTTCGCAGTTCTCGCCAATGCGCTGCACCACGCTGCGCACGGCAGCGGGCATCTCGGCGGGCTGCGGGCGCAAATGATCATCCAGCACAAACCAGGCGCTGTCTTCGCCGGTGGTGCTCACCATCAGCAGGCGCAGGCCGGGTTTGGCGAAGCGCGCATCCCACTCCTCGATGATGGCAAGCGGCTCGGTGATATCGGTGCCGCCCCAGCCCGAGCCCGGCTGTGCCACCTGGAAATAGCGCCCCGGCGTGCTTTTGCGCCCGCGCAGGCGAATGCCCGTGGGCGGAATGTCGAGGAACTTGCCGGCCTGGTGTTCGCTGAGCACGCCGGTGATGTGGTCGTCCACCACCACCACCTCGTCCACCTGCCCGGCCCATTGCGGCGCGAAGATGCCGATGGTGGCCGAGCCGCAACCCACGCGCATGCGCTGCTCAATCGTTCCGTTAACAACGGGCGCCCGACCGGCCTGCACGGTGAGCGCCGCGCCGCCTTCGATCTGCAATTCCACTGACCTCTGGTTGCCCAGCGCCATCATCATTTCGCAGTTGATGCGGCCTTCGCGTTTGCTGCCGCCGGTGAGGTGGTGCACGCCGCCCAGGGCCAGGAACTGCGAACCATATTCGATGGTGCTGACATGCCCCACCACCTCGCCCTGGTGGCGCACGCTGGCCTGCTGCGGGCCGAGGTAGCGGTCGGTGTCGATCTTCAGCTTGAAGCTGCAATAGCTGAAGATGCCTTCGGTGACCACGGTCACCAAGTCCACGCCCTGGTGTTGGCTGGCGATGATGAAGGGCGCTGGCTTGTAGTCGGGGTAGGTGGTGCTGGCGCCGTTACCGGTGACGAAGACCGGGGCGTCGTTGATTAACGTTCCATTCCAGCCTTCAATTGCTGCATGGTTCTCAACCACTGCCACATCGGGCCGGCGCAGCAGTTGCACGACATCGGTGCGCACCAGCTTGCCATCGACGTTGCCATAGCGGTCGCAGGCGCCGAGCTTGCCCGGGCTGATCTGGCACAGCACCGGGCAGGCCTCGCAGCGCACCTTGTCTGCACTCATCCGTTCAGGCGCATGTGAGTGCGCCAGCACGTTGGGCTGGCCATCGCCGCGCAGGTCGGGCGCAGTCACTTCAGCTCCAGCAAGGCCGCGCGCAGCCGCGCCGGCGTCACCGGCACTTCATGCAATTTCACCCCGGTGGCATGGCGAATTGCGGCCAGGATGGCCGGCGCCGTGGCCACCAGCGCCGGCTCGCCCACGCCCTTGGCACCCCAGGGGCCGAGCGGCTCGGGGTCTTCGATCAAGTGCACGGTGATCGGTGGCACGTCACCCACGGTGGGGATGAGGTAGTCGTGCAGGTTGTCGGTGCGGCCGTTGACGTATTCCTCCATCAGCGCCATGCCGATGCCTTGGGCGATGCCGCCATGAATCTGCCCTTCCACCAGCGTGGGGTTGATGGCGCGGCCCACGTCGTGCGCGGCGTGGATGTGCAGCAGCTTCACCGTACCCAGATCCACATCTACCTCCACCTCGGCGATTTGCGCCGCGAAGGCATAGGTGGCATAGGGCACGCCCTGGCCATCAGCATCCAGCGCCACGGTGGGGGGGTTGAAATGGCCCTGGCCGGTGAAGGCGCCGCCGTTGGCCTGGCGTGGCATGTGGGCCAAGTCAAGGCAAACGTTAAGCCCGCCGGCGTTGGCGAACAGGGCCGAGCCTTCCAGGCGCAGGCTGGCGGGCTCAGCCACGCCCAAGGCTTCAAGCAATTGGGCACGCAAATCCAGCCCAGCCAGCCGCACGGCCTGGCCGGAGACGAAGGTCTGGCGCGAGGCCGAAGACTTGCCGGCATCCAGCGTGAGGTCGGTGTCACCCATCACCTGTTCCACACACGCTACCGGCAGGCCCACGGCATCAGCGAATATTTGCGGCAGGATGGTGGCCGTGCCCTGGCCGATTTCCTGCGCGCCGTTGTAGAGGAACAGTTCGGCGTTGCCTTCAGGGTTCAGCCGCAAGCTGCCGCGCATCGTGCTCGGGTTGGCGATCACGGTGTTGCCGATGCCGTACCACATGCAGGCGATGCCGGCGCCCCGCTTGCGCGGCGTGTCCTGTGCATTGTGTTGTTTGCAGCTGGACAAGGCTTGCGCCCAGGCCGGCCGCAGCGCCGCCAGACAGGCTTGCAATCCCGCGCTGGCATGCAGCACTTGCCCGGTGGCCGTGTGGTCACCCGCGCGCAAGGCGTTGTGGTGGCGGAATTCCAGCGCGTCAGCGCCGCTGGCCGCGGCCAGCTCGTCCATCAGCAGTTCACCCAGCAGCGTGGCCTGCGGCACGCCGAAGCCGCGGAAGGCGCCGGCCACGCTGCCATGCGTGAACACGGCGCGGGTGAGCGCGCGCACAT
>JAYUHT010000382.1:0-4324 GCA_043766725.1 Burkholderiales bacterium
AAATCAATCTGCCGGCGCCCTTGGCCAAGGGCGCCGAGGCAGCCTTGCCGCTGCGCTATCAAACCACGCCCCAGCCCGGCGGGCGTGATGTCTTGCAGGTTGATCTGGGCAACTTGCTGCAGGCACAGTACCAGCGCGACGTGAGCGGCGACGTGCCGCGCGTGCTGCGCGGTGGCATCGGCGTGAACGACACCATGCCCACGCCGCCGGCCGGCGTGCATGCCAACTTGAACCTCACCGTGCTCAACACCGACGAATGGGCCGCCGCGCTCAAACGCCTGGGAGCTGCGGAACCAGGCCGTGAACCGGGCCGCGAACCAGGCCGTGAGGCGGGGGCCAGCGACTACTGGCCGCAGACGGTGGCGCTGCGCGCGGCCGAACTGGTGGCCGGGCCGCGCCGGCTGTCACAGGTGGTGGCGGGCATCAGCCAGCAGGCCTCGGCGGCGGAGACGATCTGGCGCGCCAGCGTGAACGCCAGGCAACTGAACGGCCATGTCGAAGACCGCCAAAGCAACGACGCTGCCCAGCCGGGCAAGCTGATGGCGCGGCTGGCGCGCCTGTCGTTGCCGCCGGCCGACGTGGCCGCGGTCGAGGAATTCATCAACACGGCGCCGGCCAGCGTGCCGGCGCTGGACATCATGGTCGACGACTTCGAGCTGCGCGGGCGCAAGTTCGGCCGTGTCGAGATCGAGGCCGTCAACCGCAGCACGCGCGCCGGGCCGGGCTGGCACCTGGACAAGCTCAACGTCATCACCCCCGAGGCGCGCCTGAATGCCAGCGGGCATTGGGCCAACGCGGCCGGCGGCCGGCGCATGGAGTTGGACTTCAAGCTTGATCTGGCTGACAGCGGCGCCTTCGCCGAACGCCTGGGCGCGGGCAAGGCGCTGCGCGGCGGCAAGGGCCAGGTGCACGGGCAGTTGAGCTGGGCCGGCTCGCCGTTGGAGTTTGACCTGCCCAGCCTGGCCGGGCAGATGCAGGTGGCGCTGGACGCCGGCCAGTTCCTCAACGCCGAGCCGGGCGCGGCGCGGCTGCTGGGCATCTTGAGCCTGCAGTCGCTGCCGCGGCGCTTGTTGCTGGATTTTCGCGATGTCTTCGAAGCCGGCTTCGCATTCGACAGCGTCGCGGGCGAAGTCAGCGTGGCCAAGGGCGTGGCCAGCACGCGCAACCTGCGCATGCGCGGCGTGCAAGCCACCGTGTTCCTGGACGGTGCGGCCGACCTGCAACACGAGACGCAGGCGCTGCAAGTGCTGATCGTTCCAGAAATCAATGCCGGCGCGGCCTCGTTGGCCTATGCCGCCGTCAACCCGATCATCGGCCTGGGCACGTTCGTGGCTCAGCTGGTGCTGCGCCGCCCGCTCATGCTGGCTGGTACGCGCGAGTTTCACGTCTCGGGCTCGTGGGCCGCGCCCAAGGTCGAGCGCATTGAGCGCCTGCCCGGAGCCAAGCTGCCTGAAGACACGCCGGCCTCGGCTCCCTCGGCTCCCACCATCGCTGGTGCCGCCAGCGCCCCCCGCAGAGCCACGCCATGAAGATCGCCGCCGTGCAGATGGTTTCCACGCCCGACGTAGGCCGCAACCTCGAAGCCGCCGGCCGGCTGTTGGCACAGGCGGCGCACGCGGGCGCGCAGCTCGTCTGCCTGCCCGAGTACTTCTGCCTGATGGGCCGCAGCGATGACGACAAATTCGCTATCGCCGAAAGCCCCGGCAGTGGGCCGATCCAGGACATGCTGGCCCTGGCCGCACAGCGCCACAAACTGTGGCTGGTGGGTGGCACGCTGCCGCTGCGCCAGGCGGGTCGACACAAGCTGCGCAATGCCAACCTCGTGTATGCGCCTGATGGCAGCTTGGCCGCGCGCTACGACAAGATCCACCTGTTCTCCTACGACAACGGGCGCGAGGCGTACGACGAAGGCCGGGTGCTCGAACCTGGCACCCAAGCCGTCGCCGTGCAGTGCGGCGTGCTGCGAGTGGGGTTGTCGGTGTGCTACGACCTGCGCTTCCCCGAGCTGTACCGTGCCCTCATGCTGCCACCGTGCGATGTGTTGTGCGTGCCCTCGGCCTTCACCCACACCACGGGGCAGGCGCACTGGGAACTGCTGCTGCGTGCGCGGGCGATCGAAAACCAGTGTTACGTGGTGGCCGCTGCGCAGGGCGGGCGCCATGAAAATGGCCGCCGCACCTGGGGTCACAGCTTGCTGGTAGGGCCTTGGGGCGACCTGCTGGGGTGTGTGCCCGAAGGGGAAGGTGTGGTCTGCGCTGATGTCGACAGTGCGCACTTGCAGCGAGTGCGCAGCCAGTTGCCCGCCTTGCAGCACCGCCGCGCTTGAGGGGTGGGCGGCCACGACGTTGTAGGCCATCGGGTAGAATGCGCGGCCCACACCCGACTCCGCATATGGCCACAAAACGCTCTACCGTTCCCGCTGTTTCGGACACCGGCGCGCGCTTGCGTCAAACGCAGGCGGAGTATTCCGCAGCGCGGCCCAACAGCGGTCCGGGCTCACGGCCCATGATGTCCAGCTCAAAAATGTATGTTTGCCGCAAGTGCCAGGCGAACTTCAAAACTGGCGACGGCAAGCCCGACCCACGCCTGCCCGGCCTGGGTAAGTGCAACAAGTGCCTGGCCGCGGCCACCCCGGTGGCAGCTTGAAGGTTTAAGGCAACTCCGCGCGGCGCGGCAGGTCTGCGCCACGCCGTGAACACGTCAAGGCCGCGGCGCGCGCGGCAAACGCCAACACCTCGGCCAGCGCGGAGGCATTCAAGCCACGCAGCGCCGTGGCGGTGAGCGCGCCACGCTCGGCCAGCGCGGTCAAGATGGCGGCCTGAAAGGTGTCGCCGGCGCCCACCGTGTCGACAACTTGTACCGGCACCCCGGCCACTTCCTGCGTGCCGTGGGCGGCGAAAGCGGTGGCCCCGTCGCCGCCGCGTGTCAACACCACCAACGCCACACCTTGTGCCAGCCACTGCGCGGCCAGAACGGGCGCTTGCGCACCGGGGTACAGCAGAGCGAGATCTTCGTCGCTGATCTTCAGCATATGCGTGCGCGGCAGCATCCAATTCAAGGCGTCGCGCCAGCGTTCGATGTCGGGCTCCACGTTCAAGCGGATGTTGGGGTCGTAGGCAATCAGGCTGCGGCGGTGTTCGCGTTCCACCAAGGCGCGCTGCGTCTGCGCCACCGGCGGCACCACCATGGCATAGCTGCCGAAGTGAAAGGCCCGCGCCGCAGCCGGCACCTGCTGCAGCGCAGCCAGGCGCACCTGGCGGTCGGCCGCGCCATCGCCGTAGAAAGCATAGGAAGGCACCCCCTGCGCATCCAGCCCCACCAGGCTGAGCGTGGTGGGGGCGGCCACATGCTGGGTGCACGCAGTGCTGACGCCTTCGTCGCGCAGCGCGCGCTCCAGGCGCTGGCCCAGGAAGCCGGTCGACAGCGCACCGAAAAACGCCACCGGCTGGCCGAGGCGGGCCAGACCAATGGCCACGTTCAACGGCGAGCCGCCGATGCGTGCGTCCAGCGTGGTGCCGGTGGCGGTGTCGCCGGTGGCGAAAACGTCCATCAGGGCTTCACCGCAAACCACGAACATGCTGTCTCCAAAAAGAGTTGTGAACAAAGGCAGTGCGGGTGGCAGCCGCGCCGCGAGGGCGCGAATATCGCCCGCGCGAGGCGGCTTGACCACCGGGTAATCCATTAATCAATCCACTTGATTTATTTATCAACGGCCGCCAGAATCGCGCCCCGCCCGGCCTGAAATGACAGTGGCACGGCGCCCATTGCGCCCCTAACCCTTCCCCGCACAATCATTCGGAGACAACCCTCATGCACACCCAGACCCTGATCGCCGTTGTGGCCGCCGCTTTGCTGAGCAGCGGCGCCGCCTTGGCGCAAAAACAGCCGGTGATCGGCCTGATCACCAAGACCGAAACCAACCCGTTCTTCGTGAAGATGAAGGAAGGCGCGCAGGCCGAAGCCAAGAAGCTCGGCGCCAAGCTGATGACCGCCTCGGGCAAGAAAGACGGCGACACCGCTTCGCAAATCACGGCGATCGAAAACATGGTCACGGCCGGTGCCAAGACCATCCTCATCACCAGCAGCGGCGACGCCATCGGCCCGGCCGTGAAGAAGGCGCAGGCCAAGGGCGTGCAAGTGATTGCGCTCGACAGCCCGTTCGAAGGTGCTGACGCCCTGTTCGCCACCGACAACTACAAGGCCGGCGTGTTGATCGGCCAATACGCCAAGGCCGCGCTGGGCGGCAAGCCGGCCAAGATCGCCATGCTCGACCTGTTCCCCGGCCACCCGGTGGGCGCGCAGCGGCACAACGGCTTCATGAGCG
>JAYUHT010000383.1:0-4321 GCA_043766725.1 Burkholderiales bacterium
CGCACTTACCGCTACCTCGACCCGGCCGAGGTGGCCGAGCAGCAGCGCAAGGTGGCCGCGGCCAAAGCCGCCGAAGCGGGGGCCAAGAAATGAATTTGCGCATGAACCGCAGCGCCTTGTTGTCGGCCTTGGCCGTTTGCGTGCTGGGCGCGTGCAGCACCGAGCAAGGGGAGTTGAAGGAATGGCTGGAGCAGCAGCGCCGCGAAGTCAAACCCAGCGTGCAACCCTTGCTGCCGCCGAAAAAGTTCGACCCGCAGCCCTATGCCCAGGCGCAGGCGGTGGAACCTTTCAGTACACAAAAGTTGGCGGTGGCCCTCAAGGCCGAGGCGCAGCAGCCGAATTCATTGCTGTCGAACGAGATCAACCGGCGCAAGGAGCCGCTTGAAGCCTACCCGCTGGACAGCATGACCATGGTGGGCAGCGTGTCCAAGGCCAACCTGCCCTATGCCTTGCTGCGAGCCGACAACTTGCTTTACCAGGTGAAGGTGGGCGACCACCTCGGCCAGAACTACGGCCGCATCCTCAAGATCACCGAAACCCAAATTTCGCTGCGCGAGATCGTGCAGGACGCCGCAGGCGAGTGGATCGAACGCTCCACCACGCTGCAGCTGCAGGAGAAGGCGCGATGAGCCTAGCCAAGCAGCACGAAGGTATTCCAATGAGCAATTCCCAGGAGAAACGCAACATGCACAACTGGCGTGCCGGCATCGCCGCGCTGGTGTTGGCCGTGGGCTTGCCCGCGGTGGCCTGGGCGCAGAACACCATCCAGTCCATCACCGGCTCGCAGCAATCGGGCTCCGAGGTGGTGCGCATCGAATTGAGCGAAGCGCTGACCGAAGTGCCCAAGGGCTTTGCCGTGCAGACGCCACCGCGCATCGCGATCGACCTGCCCGGCGTGGGCAACGCCCTGGGCAAGAGCAGTGTCGAACTGAACCAGGGCAACCTGCGCAACGTGACGGTGGCGCAAGCCGGCGACCGCACGCGCCTGGTGCTCGGCCTGAAGCAACCGGCTACCTACCGCGCCCAGCTTCAGGGCAAGGCGTTGATCATCATCATCGACTCCGCCGGCACGGCCATGCCCGCGGCCGCCGGCGCGCCCAGCACCAACTTCGCACCAGTTCAAACGGCGCAGACGCAGGGCCTGAAAGACGTTGACTTCCGCCGCGGCCAAGACGGCGCCGGCCGCGTGGTGGTGAGCCTGCCCAGCACGCAAGTGGGCGTAGACATTCGCCAGCAAGGCCAGACCCTGGTGGTGGAATTCCTGCGCTCCACGCTGCCTGACCAGCTGCGCCGGCGCCTCGATGTCTCGGACTTCGGCACCCCGGTGCAAACCGTGTCCACCTACCAAAACGGTGACCGCGTGCGCATGGTGGTGGAGCCGCGCGGCTCGTGGGAACACAGTGCCTACCAAAGCGACAACCAGTTCGTGCTGGAAGTGCGGCCGCTGAAGGTCGACCCGAACAAGCTCACCCAGGGCGCAGGCTTCCAGGGCGAGAAGCTGTCGCTGAACTTCCAAAACATTGAAGTGCGTGCGCTGCTGCAGGTGATTGCCGACTTCACCAACTTCAACGTGGTGACGAGTGACACCGTCACCGGCACCGTCACGCTGCGCTTGAAAGACGTGCCGTGGGACCAGGCGCTGGACATCATCATGCAAAGCAAGGGGCTGGGCGTGCGCAAGTCCGGCAACGTGCTGTGGATCGCGCCGAAAGACGAGCTCTCGGCCAAGGAACAGCTCGAACTCGAATCGAAGAAGAAGATCGCTGACCTGGAGCCGCTGCGCACGCAATCGTTCCAGCTCAACTACACCAAGGCCGAGGAAGTGGCCAAGGGCCTGACCGGGCAGAACGTCGGGCAGGGCTCGTCCAGTTCGGGTTCGGGCGCCGGTGGCAGCGGCACGGCCAGCCGCATCCTGTCGCCGCGCGGCAGTGTCATCTACGAATCGCGCACCAACCAACTTTTCGTTTCAGACATTCCGTCCAAGCTCGAAGAGATCCAGGGCTTGATCAACAAGATCGACATTCCTGTGCGCCAGGTGTTGATCGAAGCGCGCATCGTCGAAGCCAACGACACCTTCGGCCGTTCGCTGGGCGTGAAGCTCGGCGGCAGCGACATGCGCGGCCTTCGTGGTGGCGTGCCTGGCTACAGCGTGACAGGCAGCGACCGCGTGGCCGTGGGTGGCAACTACGTGGCCATCGGCAGCACCACCGGCCAGACCGGAACGACCGACTTTTCGAACACCCAGTTCGTCAACCTGCCGGCCAACACCAGCAGCCTGGGTGGCGCCTCGGCGGCAACCTTTGCGCTGTCGCTGTTCAGCGCCTCAGCCAACCGCTTCCTGAACCTGGAACTCTCGGCGCTGGAAGCTGAAGGCAACGGCAAGATCATCTCCAGCCCGCGCGTCATCACGGCCGACCAGGTGAAAGCGCTGATCGAACAAGGTGAAGAGCTGCCCTACCAAACCGCCACTTCAAGCGGCGCCACGGCGATTCAATTCCGCAAGGCCAACCTGAAGCTCGAAGTGCTGCCGCAGATCACGCCCGAAGGCCACGTGATCCTCGACCTGGATGTGAACAAGGACAGCGTGGGCCGGCAAACCGCGGCCGGTTTCGCCATCGACACGAAGCACGTGAAGACCCAGGTGCTGGTGGAGAACGGCGGCACGGTGGTCATCGGCGGCATCTTCACTCAGACCGAAACGAACGATGTGAACAAGGTGCCGCTGCTGGGCGACATTCCCTACCTGGGCAACCTGTTCAAGAGCCGCACCAAGTATTCCAGGCGCACCGAACTGCTGGTGTTCATCACGCCCAAGATCGTGACCGACCGTTCCGCGGCGCGTTGATGCACGGGCCCCAGGCAGACAGGAAATGACGATGATGAGTTCTAACTTCAGACTGCGTGGCGTGGTGCTGCGCCGTGTGTTCATGCTGGTGTGTGCGGCCTCGGTGGCGGTGCTGGCGGCTTGCGGCGGCGGCGGGGGTGACCCGGGCGCGAATATTTTTGACCCTGCCGCAGCTCCCCCTGCGCCTGGCACCGTGGTGGCGCCCAAGGCGGCGGATTTGTCGCTGGCTTTGAGCGCACGCACGCTGGCCAACAACGGCATCAACGCTGTCACCGCCACGGTCACCGCGGTCGATGCGAACCGCAACGCGCTGCCCAATATTCCGATCACCATCAGTGTGGACAACAGTGCCGTGGCCACCGTCAGCGGGTCGGCCACGAACACCAATGGTGTGGTCAGCGCTGCCATTGGCATTGGGGCGGATCGATCAAACCGAACCATCGTCGTCACCGCCACCAGTGGCACCCTGGTCAAGACCGCCAGTTTCCAGGTGTTCGGGGCCAACCTCGCCGCGCGCGTGAACCCGGCCATCGTGGCGCCCGGTGGGGCCGGTGAGGTTGAATTTGTGCTCACCGATTCGGCCGCCAATGCCATGGTTGGGCAGGAAATCGTCGTCGCCGGCGTGGGTGGCGTTGAAGCTCGGGGCAACACCGGTCTGAACGGGGAATTCAAGTACAGCTATATCGCGCCCAGTGCAGCAGGCGCGCTGGACATCCGCGGCACCTCGGGTGGGGCCACGACCAGTGGCGCCGTGCAGGTGCAGTCAGACAGCACCAGCGTGCCGGCGGCCGTGGGCATCGTGCGCTCCGCGTCGGTGTCGGCCAACCCCAGCGTGGTGCCGGTCAACCTGCCGGGCTCCACCAGCAACCGGGCCGAAATTCGCGCCCTGTTTTTGACCGACGGCAACGCGCCCATGAAGAACATTCGCGTGCGTTTTGATCTTGATGGCGACCAACAATCCATCGGCGGTACGGTGTCGTCGGCCGCCAACGTGGTTTACACCGATGCGAACGGCGTGGCCACGACCTCATACATCCCAGGCAGCCGATCTGGCGCCAATGGGGGCGTGACGGTTCGCGCCTGCTGGAGCAACACGGATTTCGTTGCAGGCGCCTGCCCGGCGAACGCGAAGACCACGCTGACGGTGAGTTCCGATCCGCTGTCGGTCAGCATCGGTACGGATGGGCAGATTCTGCTCGGCAGCTCGGGCATCGATTACGTCAAACGTTATGTGGTCCAGGTCAATGACTCATCGGGCCTGGCAAAGGCTGACGTGCAGATCACGCCCTCGGTCGACCTGCTGCGCTACCTGAAGGGCTACTGGGAAGTCTGTGGCGACAAGTGGTGCAAAGTAGTCACTGCAACATGCGGCAACGAAGACCTCAACCGCAACGGCATCAATGAGATCTACTCCACTGGTGGCGTGGAGGATGCCAACGGCAGTCTGAATCTGGTGAGCGGGCGCCCTGCTCTGGA
>JAYUHT010000384.1:0-4318 GCA_043766725.1 Burkholderiales bacterium
GTGGGCGGCGAGCCGGTGCGTTCCATGGTGCTTTGCACCAGGTCGAGAATCTGTTGCTGCCGATCGGTGAGCTTGGGCTTTTCGATCATGGTGTTCGAATGAAGTTGAGAAAGCTGATGTTTCATCCAGCCACTGTATTTTTATCCATGTGAAGCCGAAATGCAAAGCCAAAGTCAAAAAGAACGCGACACGGTCGTGATCATCGGCACCGGCGGCACGATTGCCGGCACGGCGGCCAGCGCGCAAGACGCGCTGGGCTACACGTCGGCGCAACTGGGTGTGGCCGAGCTGGCGGCAGGCCTGGGCGTGGACCGCGTCGAGACCGAACAGCTCGCTCAGATAGACAGCCGCGACATGAGCCATGCGCTGTGGCAGCAACTCGCCCACCGCGTGGCCGAGCACCTGGCGCGGCCCGCTGTGTGCGGCGTGGTGGTGACGCACGGCACCGACACGATGGAGGAAACTGCCTACTTCCTGCAGCGCGTGTTGGCGCCAGGCAAGCCGGTGGTGTTGACCGGCGCCATGCTGCCGGCCACGCATCACCAGGCCGATGGCCCGCGCAACCTGGCCGATGCTGTGACCTTGGCGCGCCACCCCGGCGCGCTGGGTGTGCTGGTGGCCTTTGCCGGGCAGGTGTGGTCGGGGCTGGAAGTGCGCAAGGCGCACAGCCACCGGCTCGATGCGTTCAATGCGGGTGATGCCGGGCCGCTGGCGCTGTTCGAACCCACTGGCTTGCACGACCTGCGGGCGTGGCCGCTGGGCGTGGCGCTGGGCCTGCCAGCCATCAGCGCTGACCTGACAACCTGGCCCTGGGTAGAAGTGCTGGCCAGCCATGCCGGCTTCGATGCGCGCACGGTGCAAGCGTTGTGCGAAGCCGGCGTGCGTGGCCTGGTGGTGGCCGGCACGGGCAACGGCAGCTTGCACCATGCCCTGCGCGCCGCCTTGAACAACGCCGTGGCCGCGGGGGTGCCGGTGCTGTTGACCAGCCGCTGCGCTGCCGGTGGGGTGCTGGGTGACGCACCCTTTGAAGCGGCCGCCGCGCTCACGCCGTGGCAGGCACGGGTCGAGCTGTTGCTGCGCTTGCTGGCTGTGAGCTGATATCGATCGATAACCTGCTTCGGGCACACCAAGGTTAACGATTCGTTTAACGTTCTCGCCCAGCCTTCAGCAACACCTGCGTGATCGGTTCGAGCAGATATTGCAACGGCGTGCGGTCGCCGCCTTCGATGTACACGTCGGCCGGCATGCCGGCTTGCAGCTTCTGCGTCGGGTCGATCGAGCCGGTCAGGCCAGGGTCCGTCACTTCCACCTGCACCGTGTAGTACGGCGCGCCGGTTTGCTGGTCCACCTGCCGGTCAGGCGACAGGTACGTCACCTTGGCCGGCACCGGTTTGGTGGTGCGGTACTTGAAGGCGGTGAAGCGCAGGCTGGCAGTCTGGCCCTGGTGCACTCGCGCAATGTCATCGGTGCGGATGCGCGCCTCCACCAACAGCCGCGGGTTGGCGGGCACGATGTCGGCAATCGGCTCGCGCGGGGCGATGACGCCGCCGGTGCTGGTGAAGCGCAGGCCCATCACCAAGCCACCCACCGGCGCGGTGATCACCTGGCGTGTGCTCGCATCAGCCGCCTTGGCCAGTTCTTGCTCGATTTCTTGCAGGCGCACGCGCGCCACCTTCAGCCCGTCGCTCGCAGTCTGGCGGTAGTCGTCTTGCAGGCTGCGCATCTTCAGGTCGAAATCGCCCAGCCGCTGCTCGGCGCGCACCAGTTCGCCGCGGCGTTCTTCGATGCGTGCGCGGTAGTCGGACATCGCGGCTTCGAGCTGCGCCACGCGGTTGGCCGGCACGAAACCCTCTTTGGTGAGCGCCACCGAACTGTCGTATTCCTTGCCTTGCGCCACCAGCGACTCTTCAACCCGCGAGATCTGCGCACGCAGGCTTTGCATCTCTTGCGCCACCTTGCCTTTTTGCGATTGCATCAACCCGAGCTGGCTGTTCAAGGCGTCACGCCGCGCCGCAAAGAGCGACAGCTCCTTGCGCATCTGGTCAGCCAGGTCGGGGTCGTCGCGCGCGGCCGCTTGCAAAGCATCAGGCCACTTCACCAGCGCGGCCCGATCCTGCTCGGCACCCAGGCGCTGCAGGCCGGCCTTTTCGCTCCACATGCGGTACACCAGCCGCTGGCGGTTGGCCGACACGGCCACATCGCCGAGTTCGATCAAAGGCTGACCGGCCTTCACCTCTTCACCATCACGCACCAGCACCGCGCGCACGATGCCGCCTTCGGCATGCTGCAAGGTGCGCCGGTTCAAATCAACCTTCACATAGCCCTGCGCGACCACGGCCGAACTCAGTGGTGCCAAGGCCATCCAGCCCAGGATGGGCGCCAGGCCCACCACCATCATCAGCAATCCGATCAGGCTGATGCGCTTGGCGTCACCCAGGTGCTTTTGCACCGGGTCTTGCTTGGCTTCGCCTTGCAGCGCCGGGCCGAGCGTGTCTGAAAAGCCTTGTGGCTGGGTGGGCACTTCGTCGCCGGCGTTGAAGCCGGAATGCGCCACGCTGCGGCCGGGTGCGGAGGTGTGCAACTTCATGCTGCCGCCCCCTTCGCCCCACCCACCACCACGCGCGGTGTGGCACCCGGTGCTTGCCCGCCGCGCAAGGCCTGCACCACTTCGCCCACCGGGCCATAGTGCGCGGCGCGGCCGTTTTCAAGCACCAGCATCTTGTCGACGTGCTGGGTGAGCGTGGTGCGGTGGGTGACCACCACCACGGTAATACGCCCGGCTAACTGTTTCAGCGTTTGCGCCAGCAGTTGCTCACCCGCGCCATCGAGGTTGGCATTGGGCTCATCGAGGATCAACACCTTCGGGCTGCCGTACAGCGCACGCGCCACCGCCAGGCGCTGGCGCTGGCCGGGCGAGAGCATGGCGCCATGCGGGTCAATTTGCGTGTCATAGCCCTTGGGCAGGTTCAACACCAGCTCGTGCGTGCCAGCCAGCTTCGAAGCCTGCACCACCCAATCGGGGTTCACCGGCCCCAGGCGCGCGATGTTCTCGGCCACCGTGCCGGAAAACAGTTCCACGTCTTGCGGCACATAGCCGATGTGCGGGCCGATCTCTTCACGCGGCCATGAAGCCAGGTCAGCGCCGTCGAGCCGCACCACGCCGGCAGAAGGTGCCCACACGCCGGTGAGCAGCCGCACCAGCGTGCTCTTGCCCGCGCCGCTGGGCCCGATGATGGCCAGCGACTCGCCCTTGTCCAACTGCAAGCTCACACCGGCCAGCGCAAAGCGGTCGCTGTTTGGAATGCGGTACATCAGGTTCTGTGCGCTCAAGGCACCTTGCGGTGCAGGCAGGCGCATGTGGTCGCCCGGCTTGGGCGCCTTGACTAAGAGTTCCATCAAACGTTCGTAGGCCAGCCGGCCTTCGGCCAGCACCTTCCAACTGCCCACCACCTGTTCCACCGGTGCCAGGGCGCGGCCTAACAGAATGGTTGAGGCCACCAGCACGCCCGGCGTCGTCTCACCAATCAGCACCAGGTAGGCAGCGAGTGCTTGCAGAGCGATCTGCACCCATTGCCGCGTGAAGCGTGTGAAAGAAGTCATGCCCACCGAGCGCCGCGCCGCCGACTTTTGCGACTGCGCCAAATCGTGGCTCATGTGCTGCCAGCGCCCGAGCAGCGACTCGCCCATGCCCATGGCCTGCACCACCTCGGCGTTTTGCAGGGACGATTCCAAGTAGATCGAAGCCTTGCCCGCTTCGCGCTGCAGCTCGGCAATCTGCTTGCGCGTGATGCGGTCGTTCACGATCGCCAGGATCAACATGAACAGCGCAGCCGCCGTGGCCGCCATGCCCATCCAGGGGTGGGCGATCCAGATCACCGCCAGGTACACCACCGCCCACGGCGCATCCAACACGGCCAGCAGGCCCTGCGCCGAAAACAGCGCGCGCAAGCTGGCCACATCGCGCAGGCCCTGCATCGGCACCGGGCCATCGCGCTTGGCGGCTTGGGCGAGTGTGACGCGCGACACCACGGGTGACAAAGCGTCATGCACCAGGCTGCCCATCACCCCTTGCAAACGGCCGCGCAAATATTCGAGGGCGCCGATGAACAACAAGGCAATGGCCACGCCCAACACCAGCATCCACAGCGTCTCACGGCTCTGGCTCGTGAGCACCCGGTCAAACACCTGCAAGATGAACATGGCCGGGGCCAGCATCAGCAGGTTGATGACCAAAGAAAAACCCGCTGCGAAAAGCAGCGGGCGGGTGAGGAGGGAGCGCAGATCAATCATGGGCTTCAAGAAGGCGGCCACCATGGTA
>JAYUHT010000385.1:0-11366 GCA_043766725.1 Burkholderiales bacterium
CAACGACGCCATGACGGCAGTCAGCCGCGGCGAGGCCGACGCTGCGGTGGAGGTCAAGCTGCTGGCCAACCTGCGCATCAACGGCGACAACGACGGCCAGTTGCGCTCCGTGGCCGAGGTTGAAGACCTGCCGGCACATTTTCGCTTCGCCGCCAGCGGCCGGGCGGCCAGGCTGGTGCCGCTGATCAACGATGTCTTGGCCGACATCCCCGAGGCCGAGCGCTTGCGCATGCTGCGCCGCTGGGTGGCGCTCGATCTGCGCCCGGCCTTCCCCTGGAAACGGCACCTGCCGGCGCTGCTGTCCGGCGGCGCCGGGCTGCTGCTGCTGGGCGCGGCCTCGGTGTGGTGGATGCGCCGGCTGCGGCTTGAATCGCTGGCGCGGCGCCAGTCTGAAGAGCAGTTGCGTGATGTCAGCGCCAACCTGCCATGCATGGCCTTTCGCATGATCATCGAGCCCGGTGGCGGCCTGCGTTCGGCCTTCTATTCCGAAGGCGCGCAAGGCGTGCTGGGGTTCGTGCCCGACACCAAAGAAGCGCTGCAACGCTGGCAGCAAGGTGGTGTGGGCACACTCATCACCGATCTGAACATGCACGGCATGCAGGGTGAGGAGCTGATCGCGCACATCCGCGAGGCCGAGCCCGCCGACGCCCCGCACACGCGCATCGTGGTGTGCTCAGGCAACCCGGTGCCCAATCAGACCGGCCTGAGCCGGCCGCTGTACGACGCCTACCTGATCAAGCCGGTTGACGTGGGCGTGCTGACGGAAACGCTGCGCGCCTTTGGCCTGCAAGCCGCCGAACCCGCTACGGCCTGAGCACTTGATTGGACAACGGCGGCAGCGCGCAGCCCCGGGCCTGGTTCAACGCAACGGCGGCGGCGTCAAGTTCAGCCAGCGTGACGGCGTCCACTGGCATGAACTCGGCGCGCTGCGCGCGCATGGCGCGTTCAGGGTCGCCGGGCATCAAGATCGCGCCGGCCCCAGGTGCCAGCGCGGCGCTTTGCACCCAGGCAACGAACTCGCTCACCTCGGCGCCAAAGGCCGCGGCTGATGTCATTCGTTGCGGGTCGAACACCAGGGCCAGCATGCCGTTCCACACCGCATGCTGCATGCGCAGGTTGGCAGGCCGGCAAGTGGGCCCGCCGGTGAGTGCGGCGGCCAACATCTCGCACACCATCGCCAGGGCATAGCCCTTGTGCGCGGCAAAGGGCAGCAAGGCGCCATGTGGCTGGCCGGGCGGCGGGAACATGGTGGCGGCGTCGGTGCTGGGGCGGCCCTGGGCGTCGATCATCGCGCCCGCGGGCACCGGCATGCCCTTGTTGTAGGCCACGCGCACCTTGCCCATGGCGCTGGCGCTGGTGGCGAAGTCAAGCACGATGGGCTCGCGCCCGGCCACCGGTATGCCCACGGTGAACGGGTTGGTGACGAAGCGGCCCTCACGCCCGCCATGCGGCGCCACCACGGGCACGCTCACGGCATTGACGAAGTGCACCGAAACCAGCCCCGCCGCCACCGCCTGCTCGGCCCAGTGCCCCACGCGGCCCAGGTGGTGGCTCCAGCGCAGGCCCATCACGCACACGCCCAACTCTTGCGCGCGCGCAATGGCCAAGGTCATGGCTTCTTGCGCCACCACCTGGCCCATGCCGCAGCGGCCATCCAGGGTAAGCAGGGTGCCGGCGTCGTTGACCACCGCGACATGCTCATTCAGCTTGAGCTCGCCGGCCAGAAAGCTCTTCACGTAGCGCGGCACCATGCCCACGCCGTGCGAATCGTGCCCGGTGAGGTTGGCCTGCACCAGGTGGTCGGCCGTCAGCCTGGCTTCGGTGGCGCTGGAGCCCGCGGCCAACCACAGGGCATTGACCCATTCATGCAGGGCGGGCGTGGCGATGAGTGGGTCCGACATGGCGCGTCGCTTTAGGTTGAGCAGGGCGGTGGGGACAGGCTGGCGAAATCGGCTGGCGGCGATTGTGGCGCCGCCTGCGTGGGGGTCTAATCAAACCCTGCGAGGTGAATTGTCATGATCCTGAGCCCTGCCACTGCCCTGCCACGCCCCACACGATTGCTGCGCTGGGCCGCCACCACCATCACCACGTTGCTGCTGGCCAGCACGTTGGGCTGCGCCCATGCCCCCGCACCGCTGCAACCCCAGCCGCTGCTGCGCGACGCCAGCTTTGCCGCGCCCGCGCAGCCCGTGGTGCCCGAACAGGCGTTGGCACCGAGCCCGGCCATGCAGCGCTACCTGCGCGAAGACATCGCCAACCAGTTGCGCCAGCTCGGCCCGCAGCGCGGCTTGGTCGAGGCGCTGTACAAGCGCAGCCAGCTCAAGGTGGAGTACGACGCCACGCAAACCCGCAACGCCGCCCAGGCCTTTGAGGCGCGCTCGGGCAACTGCCTGTCGCTGGTGTTGATGACCGGCGCGCTGGCGCGCGAACTGGGCTTGCAGGTGCGCTACCAAAGCGCCTATGTTGATGACGTGTGGAGCCGCCGCGGTGAGCTGATGCTGCGCAGCGGCCATGTCAACGTCACGCTCGGGCCGGCGTCGTTGGCCACCACGCGCGGCGTTGACATCACCCAGTTCACCATCGACTTCCTGCCGCCCGAAGAACTGCGCGGCCTGCGTACACGCGAGATCGGTGAAACCACCGTGGTGGCCATGTTCCTGAACAACCGTGCGGCCGAACACCTGGCCGCCGGCGCCGTGAACGAGGCCTACTGGTGGGCGCGCGCCGCGCTGCTGCACGAGCCGGCCTTCCTGCCGGCGGCCAACACGCTGGGCGTGATCTACCAGCGCCGCGGCGAGCTGGCGGCGGCCGAGCAGGCCTTTGCCGCGCTGCTCAGCCGCGAGGCCGACAACACCCGCGCGCTGTTTAACCTGGGCCAGGTGCTGGCGCAAACCGGGCGCCACAACGAGGCCCGCGTGGTGCAGGCCCGCCTGGCCGCCATCGAGCCCTATCCGCCGTATCACTTCTTCGACCTCGGGCGCGTGGCGCTGGAACGTGGCGACGACCATGCCGCGCGCGAGCTGTTCGCCAAGGAAGTTGCGCGCGCGCCGTACCACGCCGAGTTTCACTTCTGGCTGGGCCTGGCCCAGTTCAGGTTGGGCGACGAGAAGGGCGCACGCGCGCAGCTTGAACTGGCCCGCGAGCACAGCACCCGAACCGGCGAGCGCGCGCTGTATGCAGCCAAGCTGGAGTGGCTGCGCAGCCGGAACTAGGGCCTGATCACACGGCGCATCAGTCCTGCGCGGTGTGACTCTAACGTTTCAGATGCAGCGCCCGCCGTCGACTTCCATGCACACTCCGGTGATCATGGAAGCTTCATCGCTGCACAGGAAGCAGGCTGCGTTGCCCAGATCATCAGGCCGCGAAAAGCGCCCTAGCGGAATGGTTGAGAGGAACTTGGCACGCATCTCGGGCGTGTCTTCGCCCAGAAAGGTTTTGAGCATCGGCGTGTCACCGGCCACCGGGTTCAGCGCCACCACGCGGATGCCGAACGGCGCCAATTCCACCGCCATGGCGCGCGTGGCGGTGATGACCCAGCCCTTGCTGGCGTTGTACCAGGCCAGGCGCGGGCGCGGGCTCACGCCGGCGGTGCTGGCCATGTTCAGGATCACGCCTTTCATGCCCGCGCCCTGGCGCGCCTTCATACGCGGCACGGCCTCGCGCGCGGCCAGATAGATTGCCTTCATGTTCACTGCGAAGATGCGGTCGAACTCATCTTCGGGCAGGCCTTCAAGCGGCTGCGGCAGGTGGCCCATGCCGGCGTTGTTGACCAGGATGTCCGTTGCACCGAAGTGTTTTTCGGCGGCATCAAGCATGCGCTTCACGTCAGCGGCCACGGCCACGTCCACCTGAATGGCCAATGCTGCCGCACCCAGGCTGGCGGCCACGCGCTGTGCGCCCGCCGCGTCGCGGTCAGCCACCAGCACGCGCGCACCTTCGGCCACGAACTTGCGCGCAATGCCTTCGCCAAAGCCCGAGGCCGCGCCGGTGACGATGGCCACTTTGTCTTGCAATCGCATGGTCAATTCCTTCAGCTCAGCAGGTTGTGAAAAGGCTTGCGTTGCTTCCAGCGGTAAGCGCCGAAGTCGCGTTCGTCGGTAGACAAGATGCGGCCGTGGCCTAGGTGCTCGGCCAGCAGCACCAGCGAAGCGTCAGCCAGGTCCATCGGCAGCTTGGCATAGCGTTTCATGAGCGTGCTGGCCTGGGCCACAGCGGCCATGGGCACATCCCACACGACCAGGCCGCCGCCGGCCACGTCGTCCATCAGCGCCGCGGCGAACGGTTGGCCGACCCAGCGTTGCAGCAGAAAACAAGCTTCGGTGAGCACGGGCCAGGTGGTCACCCAACCCTCACTGGCGGTGTGCACCTGCGCCTTGGCGCGCTCGTGCCAGGTGTCGCTGCGGTCGACCAGCGCATAGAGAAAGCCGGTGTCGACCGCGATCACGTTGCAATCAGCTCTTGCGCACCGGGCGAACCTTGGCCGCCAGCCCTTCAGCCAACAAGCGCTTGGTTTGGCTGGCGACATCGGCGCGGCCGCTGTCGCCCCGCCCGACCAGCGCCAGCAGGCCCTTGGGCCCTTGTTCGCGCGCGCGCAGCTGCACGTAATACGTGGCCACGCACTCGCGAACGACCTGGCTCACCGCCTGGCCGGTGGTGGCCACGATGTACTCAAGCTGGGCCTGGGTGTCGGGGTCGAGGCGGGCATTGACGCGCATGTCATCCAGTGTATGACACATGGGTACAGGGGTCAAGGGGTCAAGGGGTCAAGAGCAGGCCGCCAATGCAAGCGGTCACCCCGCTGGCCGCGCCACGCTCCAACCCCCGCCCAACGCCCGGTACACCGCCACCAGGGCCACCAGGCTGGCCTGCTGGGCTTGCACCAGCGCGTCGCGCGCGGCCAGCACGCTGCGTTCGGCGTCGAGCACGGTGAGAAAGTCGCTTGCCCCGGCCTCGAAGCGCAGGCGCGCCAGCCTCGCCGCTTCTTGCGCTTCACGCGCAGCGTTCTCCAGCCGCGCGGCTTGCTGCACGCTGCGGGTGTACTGCGACAGCGCTCCTTCAGTTTCTTCCAGCGCGAGCTGCACCGTTTGTTCCCAGACCAGCAAGGCCTGCTGCGCGCGCGCCTGGCTGGCGCCGATGCGGGCGCGCACGCGGCCGAAGTCGAGCGCCGCCCAGCTCAGGCTGGCGCCCAGGCTGGCGTTGCGCCCGGCACTGCCCAGCAAATCGCCCAGGCCCGCGCTGGCAAAACCCAGCAGCCCCACCAGGCTGATGCGCGGGTACAGCTCCGCCTTGGCCACGTCGATGCTTGCCGTGGCCGCCGCCAATTGCCGTTCGGCCTGGCGAATGTCAGGCCGGCGCTCCAGCAAGCCCTGCGGCGTGCCCGCAGCCAGCGCCGCGGCCGGCACCACGGGCAGGCTGGGCAAGGCGCGCGTCTGTGCCAGCGCCGCCAGCGTGGCGCCGGGGCTGCGCGCACTCAGCGTGGCCAGGCGAAAGGTGGCGCGTTCGATGCCGCCTTGCAGCGCCGGCAGGCTGGCCTCGGTGTTTTCAACCAAGGCATTGGCACGTGCCAGATCGAGCGCCGTGCCGCGGCCCAGCTCAGCGCGCACGCGCACGATGCGCTGCGCCTCAAGCTGGTTGACCAGGGCCTCGCGCGCCACCGCCAGGCGCTGCTGCAAGCCACGCAGTGCCAGGTACTGCGTGGCCAACTCGGCGCCCACCACGCGCTGCGCCACGTCAACGCCGGCCTCACTGGCCAGCACCTGCGCCGCGGCCGCATCGCCTGCGCGCCGCGTGCGGCCAAAGAAGTCGAGTTCCCAATTGAAGCTGCCGCCCACGCTGACGAAGTTGTCCACCGGAAAACCCAGCGTGTTGCCGCGGCCGGCGGCCGCCGTGGCGCCCACCGCGGGCTGGCGGTTGGCGCTGGCTTCGGCGGCGTTGGCGCGCACCTCTTGCAGCCGCGCTTGGGCCAGGCGCACGTCGGTGTTGGCGCGCTCGGCGTCCGCCAGCAGCGCATTCAGCGGCGGGTCGGCCCAGGCGCGCCAGAAGGCACTGACCGGCTCGCCGGGCGCGGCGGGCATCGCAAAAGCCGCCGGCACGGCCGCCACCGGAGTGATGACCGTGGGCGGCTGCGCGCAGCCAAACAGCAGGCTTGGCAGGACAACACAGCAAAGCGGCCGCCGCATCATGCCGCGCCCTCCGCGGCCGGCTTGCCGCGCGCCAGTTTGAACTTGCGCAAGACGACGTAGAACACCGGCGTGAGGAACAGGCCGAAGAACGTCACGCCCAGCATGCCCGAGAACACGGCCACGCCCATGGCGCGGCGCATCTCGGCGCCGGCGCCAGTGGACAGCAGCAGCGGCGTGACGCCGGCCACGAACGCAATCGAGGTCATGAGGATCGGGCGCAGGCGCAAGCGGCAGGCATGGACCACGGCCTGCACCAGTGATTCGCCGGTCTGCTCCAGGTGGCGCGCGAATTCGACGATCAGGATCGCGTTCTTGCACGCCAGGCCCACCAACACCACCAATGCAACCTTCGAGAAGATGTTGTTGTCGCCCGGCGCGCCGAGCAGGCCACTCACCCAGATGCCGAACATGGCCGACAGGATGCACATCGGCACGATCAGGATGATGGCCAGCGGCAGCGTCCAGCTTTCATACGTGGCGGCCAGCACCAGGAACACCAGCAGCACGCACAGCGGGAACACCACCGCCATGGTGTTGCCGGCGATTTTTTCCTGGTAGACCAGTTCGGTCCACTCGTAGCCGATGCCCCGCGGCAGCGTCTGCGCCAAGATTTGTTCCATCTGCGCCTGCGCCTGGCCCGAGCTGATGCCGGGCTTGGGCGCGCCGTTGATGTCGGCCGCATAAAAACCGTTGTAGCGCGCCACCGCGCCCGGCCCGAAGCTCGGCTCCACCGTCATCAACGACGACAACGCCACCATCTGCCCCTGGTTGTTGCGCACCTTGAGTTGGCCGATGTCTTCAGCCCGCGCGCGAAACGGCGCATCGGCCTGAACGATGACCTGGAAGGTGCGGCCGAAGCGGTTGAAATCGTTCACGTACAGCGAGCCCAGGTAGGTCTGCATCGTTTCGTACACATCGGTCAGGCTCACGCCCATTTGCTTGGCGCGGGTGCGGTCGACCTGCGTCAGCAACTGCGGCACATTGATCTGGTAGTTGCTGAAAAACTGCGTGATGCCGCTGGCCGGGTCGCCATACACACGGCCCATGAGTTGCTGCACCGCGCCTTGCAGCGCGCCTTCGCCCAGCGAGGCGCGGTCTTGCAATTGCAGCTTGAAGCCGTTGGCATTGCCCAGCCCGCTCACGGGTGGCGGCGACAGCACGAACAGGAACGCATCTTGAATTGCGCCCAAGCGCATGTTGACCTGGCCGACGATGGCGTCGGCGCTGAGCTCGGGCGTTTGCCGTTGGTCGAACTCATCGAGCGCAAAGAACACGATGCCGGCATTCGGCGCGGCGCTGAAGCCGTTGATCGACAGGCCCGGAAACGCGATCGCGTTCTGGATGCCGGGCACGCCCTTGGCGATGTCACTCAAGCGGCGAATGACCTCGGTGGTGCGCTGCAGGCTGGCGCCATCGGGCAACTGCGCAATACCGATCAGGTACTGCTTGTCTTGCTGCGGCACAAAGCCCGGCGGCACGCGCATGAACAACAGCACGGTGGCGCCGAGCAGCATCGCATACACCAGCAACGCCAACGATTTGCGCTTGGCCACCACGCCGGTGATGCCGCTGGAATAACGCTCGGCGCTGCGCTTGAAGAAGCGGTTGAACCAGCGGAAGAACCAGCCGAACAGCGCCATCAGCAGCCGCGTGGGCGCGTCGGGCGGCGCGCCGCGTGGCTTGAGCAAGATGGCCGCCAGGGCCGGCGACAGTGTCAATGAATTGAACGCCGAGATGACGGTGGAGATGGCAATCGTCACCGCGAACTGGCGGTAGAACTGGCCCTCCAGCCCGGCCACGAAAGCCAGCGGCACGAACACCGCGCACAGCACCAGGCCGATGGCGATGATCGGGCCCGACACTTCCTGCATGGCCTGCACCGCGGCCTCGCGCGGCGCCAGCCCGGCCTCGATGTTGCGCTCGACGTTTTCCACCACCACGATGGCATCGTCAACCACGATGCCGATCGACAGCACCAGGCCGAACAGCGTGAGCGTGTTGACCGAAAAGCCCAGCGCATTCAGCACCGCGAAGGTGCCCACGATGCTCACCGGCACGGCCAGCAAGGGGATCAGCGAGGCGCGCCAGGTCTGCAGGAAGATCACGACCACGATGACCACCAGCGCGATGGCTTCGAACAACGTGATGATCACTTTTTCGATCGACGTGCGCACGAAGCGCGTGGGGTCGTAGACGATGGTGTAGTCCACCCCAGGCGGAAAGTTCTGCGTCAGCTCGGCCATGGTGGCGCGAACGTTTTCGCTCAGTGCCAGGGCGTTCGAGTTGGGCGCCTGGAAGACACCGATGGCCGCCGCTTCCTGGTTGTTCAGCAGCGAGCCCAGGGCGTAGGTGTTGGGGCCCAGTTCAACGCGGCCCACGTCTTTGATGCGCACCAGCGCGCCGCTGGCGGCGTCGCTGCTGATGATCACATCGGCAAACTGCTCTTCGCTGTTCAAGCGCCCTTGCGTGTTGATGGCGAGCTGAAAGTCGACCCGGCCCGCCACCGGCGGCGCGCCCACCACGCCGGCGGCCACCTGCGCGTTTTGTTCGCGCAATGCCTTCACCACATCGGCCGAAGTGAGTTTGCGATCGGCCAGCTTGTTCGGGTCGAGCCAGATGCGCATGGCGTAGTCGCCCGAGCCAAACGTTAGCACCGTGCCGATGCCGGGAATGCGCAGCAAGCGGTCGCGCACGTTCAGCGCCGCGTAGTTGCGCAAGTACAGCGCGTCGTAGCGGTTGTCGGGCGACACCATGTGCACCACCATGATGAAGTTCGGCGAACTCTTTTCGGTGGTCACGCCGATCTGGCGCACGATGTCGGGCAAGCGCGGCAGCGCCCGGTTGACCCGGTTCTGCACCTCGGTGGCCGCCGCCTCGGGCGAGGTGCCGATCTTGAAGCTGATCGACAGCGTCATCGAGCCGTCTGACGCGGCCTGGCTGTTCATGTACAGCATGCCTTCAACGCCGTTGATCTGCTCCTCCAGCGGCGTGGCCACGGTTTCGGCAATCACACGCGGGTTGGCACCGGGGTACTGCGCGCGCACCACCACCTGCGGCGGCGTCACTTCAGGGTATTCGGAGATCGGCAGACGTTGCAGCGACAAGGCACCGAGCAGGAAGATGATGATCGACAGCACCGCGGCAAAGCGCGGCCGGTCGATGAAGAAACGCGAGATGTTCATGGCCGCGCCTCAGGGCTTTTTGGCCGCCGAGGGGGGTGCTGAAGCAGGCGGTGTCGGTGAGCCTGGCGACATAACCGCTGGCTCCACCGGCATGCCACGCTCATCCACCGCCAGCACCTGCGCGGCCACCGGCGCGCCGGGGCGCACGCGCTGCAAGCCGTTCACCACCACCAGCTCACCGGCCTTCAGGCCGTTTTCAATGACGCGCAAACCATCGACCAAGGCGCCCAGCTTGACTTCACGAAACTGCGCCTGCTTGTCAGCGCCCACCACGTAGACGAAGCGCTTGCTTTGATCCGTGCCGATGGCCCGCTCGGGCGTGAGCACCACGTCTTGCGCCGCGCCCGCGCTCAAGCGCAGCCGGGCAAACAGGCCGGGCAGGAACAGGCCGGCTCGGTTGTCGAACACCGCGCGCACGCGGATCGAACCGGTGGCCGCATTCAAGCGGTTGTCGATGAAGTCGATCACCCCGGTGTGCGGGAATCCGGCCTCGTTGGCCAGCCCCAGGCTGACGGTGCTGCCGGCCCCGTTTTTCACGCCGTCGTTGACCAGCAGCCTGGGGCGGGCGCGCAAAAAGGCTTGCTCGCTCATGTCGAACCAGGCATGCACCTTGTCTTGCGCCACCACGGTGGTGAGCGCCGGCTCGCCCACACTCACCAGGTTGCCCGCGGTGACGGCCGCACGCGACACGCGCCCGGCAATGGGCGAGCGGATCTGCGCGTAGTCCACGTTGAGCTGCATGCTGGCCACCGCGGCCTGCGCCACGCGCACCGCGGCCTGCGCGCTGCGCGCCGTGGCCTCGGCCAGATCAGCCTCTTGTTGCGCCACGGCCTTTTGTTCCAGCAGCTTGCGCGAGCGCGTCAACTCGCTGGCGCTCAAGGCCTCGCTGTTTTGTGCCGCGGCGAGTTGCGCTTGCAAGCGCGCCAGTTCGGCCGCGAAGGGCCGCGCGTCGATGCTGAACAACAGCTCACCGCGCTTCACGTCCTGGCCGTCGCGGAAGTGCACTTTCAGCACCGTGCCGGCCACGCGCGAGCGCAGCTCAACGCTTTCAGCGGCTTCGAGCCGGGCGCTGAAATCATCAAACAAGGGCAGTTTGCGCTGCACCGCCGGGGCGGCGGAAATGGGCGGGGCCATCGGTGGGCCACCCTGAGCCAGGGCCGCGGCGCCCTGGCAAGCCAACACCGCAAGCAGAAGAATTTGTTGTTGGAATTTCATGCGCCACTCACGCCATGCAAGATGGCCACGGTTTTTAGCGTGGAAAAGCCGTACATCGCCTCAAAGCCCTTTTCGCGGCCATGGCCACTTTGCTTGACGCCGCCGAATGGCAATTCGACGCCGCCGCCCGCGCCATAGTTGTTGATGAAGACCTGGCCGCAATGCAGGGCGTGGGCCAGGCGCAGGGCGCGGCTGCCGTCGCGCGTCCAGACCCCGGCGACCAAACCGAAGTCGGTGCCGTTGGCGATGCTCAAGGCTTCGGCTTCGTCGGCAAACGGCAGCACCACCTGCACCGGGCCAAAGATTTCTTCACGCGCCAGGCGGTGTGTGGGTGGCACATCAGCCAGCAAGGTGGGCGGCACATAAAAGCCGCGCTTGGGCAGGCCGGGGCTCAAGCTGGCACGGGCGGCGATGCGCACACCGTCAGTTCCTGCAAGGGCCAAGTAGCTTTCAATGATTTCTTTCTGGCGCTGCGAAGTCACCGGGCCCACATCCAGATCATCCAGCGCCGGGCCGACGCGCAGCGCGCCGTAGCGCTCGCTCATGCGGCGCAGCACTTCGTCATACACGCCTTGCTGCACCAGGATGCGCGACGCGGCGGAACAAGTCTGCCCGGCGTTCTGGATGCCGCCGTTCACCAGGAACGGCAAGGCGGCATCCAGGTCAGCATCATCAAAAACAAGCTGCGGGCTCTTGCCACCCAGCTCCAGCGTCACGGGCACGGTGTGGCGCGCCGCGGCGGCCTGGATCAGCCGGCCCACGGCCACCGACCCGGTGAACGACAGAT
>JAYUHT010000386.1:0-4308 GCA_043766725.1 Burkholderiales bacterium
CCCACAGGTGGTGGTGCGGGTCGATGATGGGCAGCGCGGGGTCGAGCGCGGCTTCAACACGTTGCGCCAGCCACACCGGGCGCAGGCCAAGGTGTTCGATCTTGGGCAGGCCCTCGGCGTCGCGTTCCAGACCGTCGCGCCAGTCAGCGGGCGTGGCCATCACTGCACCGCCGCCGCCACCACGGGCTGCGTGCCCACCAAGGTGGTGCGGTGCATCACGCGCCGCTCGGCGGGGTCGAACGCGGTCACCTGGTGCAGGGTGCAACGGTTGTCCCACATCACCACATCGTCGGTCTCCCAGCGGTGCGAATAGACGAACTCGGGGCGGCCGGCGAATTCGGCCAACTCTTGAATTAAGGCACGCGCTTCGGCGCTGGGCAAGCCTTCAACCTCGTCGTTATAAATGGGGCTGATGTACAGCGAAGTGCGGCCCGTGACCGGGTGCACGCGCACCAGCGGGTGCCACACCGGCGGCACGGCGGCGCGTTCGGCTTCAGTCATCGGTTTGAGCGGCTGCAAGGTGTGCATGTGCTCGAAGTTGTGTCGTGCCTTCCGCCCCGCCACACGTTGCTTCAGCGCCGCGGGCAGCGCCTCGTAAACCTTGTACAGATTGGTGAACTGCGTTTCACCGCCGCTGCGGCTCACCTCCACGCCATGCAGTAAGGCGCCCACGCAGGGCAGGGCGCGGTAGCTGCTGTCGGTGTGCCACCACTGGGCCAGCGAAAGCTGAAGCACCGTGGGGTCGGTGGGTGGCATCAGCACGCCATCTTCGTTAACGTTTGAGACGCGAAAGATCTCGCGCACGCTTTTTGACTTGATGATGGCCTGGTGAAAGATTTCGGGCTCGCCCAAGTAGCGAGTGAAGGCCACATGCTCTTCATCAGTGATGCGCTGGCTGGGGAACACAAGCACCAGGTGCTGCATCCAGGCGGCCAGCAGTTCGGCGCGGGTGGCGTCATCGAGCGGCGCACGCATGTCGATGCCGCGCACTTCGGCGCCCAGGGCCGTGCCCAGGGGGCGCACAGCCAGGCGCTGGGGGGTGAGGGTGGTCACGCTGCGTTCTCCTTGGGCGTGGGCATGGGTTCATCGGCAAATGAAAAGCCCAACGCCCGGGTGTAGTAGTACAGGCCGCCGTCTTGCACGATGAGGAACATGGCGCGCCTGGGCCCTTCGTTGTGGTGCGAATGAACGGCGGTGGCCGGGGTGATGGTGGTGGCCCAGGGCGCCCAGTCTTTGCGCACACCGTTCACCATTGAATGGCAACCCTCGCCTTCGATCACCAGGCTCACCGCCACCGAGTTGTGGCTGTGTGGGCGCTGCGATACGCCCGGCGGCAGCGTGTTCATGGCCACCGTGAGCGTGGGCAACACGTTGCGAATGGCCTCTTGTTTGGTGGACGCCAGGATGAGCGCCGAGCCGGCAATGTCGTCACCGCGGCCGATGCTGTAGATCAGCTCGATCTGGCGTTCCATTTCCGCCGCCGTGAAGTGCACCACCTCGGTGGGTGCGTGGCCGCTGGCCGGGCCGCGCAGGTGTTCAAACGCCAGTTGCGGCTCATTGCTCACCAGCCACAGCACCGCGGCCATGTCGAACGCATGGTGCGAATGCGCGCAGCCGCCGGGCAGCACGAAGACATCGCCCGCGCTCCAGGCCACCGTCTCGCTGCCACAGGTGGTGCTGCCGGCGCCGGTGATGACGTAGACCATCACGCCACTGGCTTGCCATTCGGTGCGCAGCGCCTCGCCGGGGCGGATGCGCGCATAGCGCGCCAGCAGCAGCGGCGTGGTGGCGGGGTAGGGTGTGCCCAGTTCGGCCGCGCGGTCGCAGGCGATCAAGCAGGTGGGCGTGCGGGCATCGAGCGCGCGCGCGGGCTCGGCGGTGAAACTGGCGTCGGGCACGGGCGGCAGCTTCACATCGAAGGCGTTGCCGGTGTTGTAGTACAGCGCGCGCGCCTGCGCCGGCGTGCGCGGCGCGGCGGCGCGCTGCACGGGCAGGTCGGCTATGGAGCGTGGCGCGGCGGCGGGGCTGGGCAAGGGAGCGTTCATCGCGGGTGGCGAGCCGGTGAGGGGCCGGGCAACAGACCAGGCCAATCTCAACAGTATTGCAGTCTACCCAACAGTAGTCAAGCGTTCAGTAAGGTAGCTGCCGGACACAAGCGCGCTGCGACAGCGCTTGCGCGCCACTGCGGAACGACAACGCCACGTCAGGCTATTGTGCGCAGATGTACTTGCCAGTATATTCAAGTACCGTTCAGCAACAACCAGGCCCACCATGCGACTCGGACTGTTCATGATGCCCATGCACGAACTGGGGCGCGAGCCCTTGCGCACCTTGCAGGAAGACCGCGAGACCGTGATCCTGGCCGATCAACTCGGTTTCTACGATGTCTTCATCGGCGAGCACCTCACCGACAGCACCGAGAACATCACGCACTCGATGACCTTCCTGGCCACGCTGATCCACGCCACCAAGAACATCATGTTGGGCACGGGAACGTGCAACCTGTCGCAGATGCACCCCACGCTCATCGCCGCGCAGGCCGCGATGTTCGACCACCTGGCGCAAGGCCGCTTCATCTTCGGCGTCAGCCCCGGTGCGCTGCCGTCTGACTTCGAAGCCTTGGGCATGCTCGATGTCGACCGCAACAAGCTGTTCGGCGAGTGCATCGACGTGATCCTTGAACTGTGGCAGCGCGAGCCGCCGTATGACATCGACCTGCCCGGCAACCGCTTCAAGGTGAGCACGAGCAAAACCTACGACCCGGCCATCGGCATTGGCGTCGTGGCCAAGCCCTACCAGCGCCCGCGCCCGGAAATCGTGGGCACCGTGGTGGCGCCGTTTTCCAAGGGCGTGATCGCCATGGGCGAGCGCGACTTCCATCCGCTGTCGGCCAACTTCCTGCTGCCCAAATGGGCCAAGACGCATTGGGCCAACTACGAGCAGGGCAAGCGCAACGTGGGCCAGGTGGCCGATGTGGCCGACTGGCGCGTGGCCCGCACCATCTTCGTGGCGGACGATGACAAAACAGCGCGCGCCTATGCCATCGACCACGCCCGCAGCCCCTACCGCTACTACTACCAGCAGCTCTATGCCAAGGTGGCCAAGCGCGGCGGCCAGGTGGTGTTCAAGGAAAGCCAGGAGCAGGCCGACAGCACGGTGACCATCGACTACATCCTCGAGCGGCTGTGCATCCACGGCAGCGTGAACAGCGTGGTCGACCAGATCCTGGGCTTACGGGAACAGATCGGCGACTTCGGCGAGCTGGTCTACGCCGGCATGGACTGGGTGGATGAAGGCCTGACCAAACGTTCGATGCAACTCATGGCCGAGCAGGTGATGCCCAAGGTGAACGCGGCCATTGCGGGCGCGCCGCGGGTGCTGGTGGCTTGAACGCGGCGGGCGTGATGAACACAAGCGGCGCCACGCTCGACGTGGCCGTGGTGGGGGCCGGTTTTGCCGGCCTGCACCTGTTGCACACGCTGCGCAGCCAAGGCTGGCGCGTGCGGGTGTTTGAAGCCGCGGCCGATGTGGGCGGTGTGTGGTTCTGGAACCGCTACCCCGGCGCGCGCTGCGATGTGGAAAGCCTTCAGTACTCGTACTCGTTCTCCAGCGAACTGGAGCAGGAATGGGCCTGGAGCGAGCGCTACGCCGCGCAGCCGGAAATCCTGCGCTACATCCAGCATGTGGCGCAGCGCTTTGACTTGCACCGCGACATTCAGTTCAACACCGCCATCAACGCAGCGCACTTCGATGAAGAAACTGGCGTGTGGCGCTTGCGCAGCGCGCAAGGCGAGGAAATCAGCGCGCGCTTTTGCGTCATGGCCACCGGCGCCCTTTCAGCGGCCCGCATACCCGAGCTGCCCGGCCTGGCCGAATTTCAAGGCACGCTGCACCACACCGGCGCCTGGCCGCATGAGGGGGTCGACTTCACTGGCAGACAAGTGGCGGTGATCGGCACCGGCTCGTCGGGCATCCAGGCGATTCCGGTCATCGCGCAGCAAGCGGCCAAGCTGGTGGTGTTTCAGCGCACGCCCAACTTCAGCATCCCGGCCTGGAACCGGCCGCTCACCGCAGCGGCGCAGCGCGAGTGGAAGGCGAACTATGCCGAGCACCGTGCCCGCGCGCGCGAAGTGGGCTCGCTGTACGACTTCACCGAACGCGCCGCGGCTGACACCCCGGCCGCAGAGCGCGAACTCGAATACGAGGCGCGCTGGGCCAAGGGCGGCGTGAACTTCGTGCATTCGTTCAACGACCTGATGGTGAACAAGGCGTCGAACGACACCATTGCTGATTTCGTTCGCGCCAAGA
>JAYUHT010000387.1:0-11345 GCA_043766725.1 Burkholderiales bacterium
CTTCATCGTGCGCAGTCGCACCGCGCACTCGACCTGCACGCGATCCCGTCGCACTTCTTCCGCTTCTGGCTGTGGCTGTCCACCGGCATGGTGACCAAGGAATTCGTTGCCGTGCACCGCAAGCACCACGCCAAGTGCGAAACCGAAGAAGACCCGCACAGCCCGCAAACGCGCGGCATCAAGGCCTTGCTGCTCACCGGCGTGGAGCTGTACCGCACCGAAGCGGCGATTCCCGAAACGCTGGCCAAGTACGGCCACAACACGCCTAACGATTGGCTGGAACGCAACCTGTACACGCGCTTCAGCTGGCAGGGCGTGGGCGTGATGCTGATCATCAACCTGGCGCTGTTCGGTGCCATTGGCGCCACCGTTTGGGCCGTGCAGATGTTGTGGATTCCGGTCATGGCCACTGGCATCATCAATGGCATCGGCCACTGGTGGGGTTATCGCAATTTCGAAGCGCCCGATGCGTCACGCAACGTGGTGCCCTGGGGCATCCTCATTGGCGGCGAGGAGCTGCACAACAACCACCACACCTACCCCACGTCAGCGCGCTTCTCGGTCAAGCCGTATGAATTCGACATCGGCTGGGTCTACATCCGTGCCATGGAAGTGATTGGTTGGGCCAAGGTCAAGAAGACCGTGCCGCAACTCAAGCTGGGCAGCATCCGCCCGGTGGCCGACGACAAGACGCTGGAAGCGCTGATCGCCAACCGCTATGAAGTCATGGCCAAGTACGCCGCCGGCGTGCGCGCGGCCTGCACCACCGAACTCGATCGGCTCAAGGCCCAAGGCGCACAGAACACCGTGCGCTGGAAGGAAATGAGCCAGGCCCAGCGCTGGCTGCACCGGGACGCGGAGATGATCCCCCACGGTGTGAAGCCCGAGTTGGCGCAAGCGCTGCGCGCCAGCCCGGCGTTGGACAAGCTGGTGGCCATGCGTGAGGAGCTGCGTCAGTTCTGGACGCGCACCAACGTCAGCGCTGAGCAACTCGTTCACGAGTTGCAGGCCTGGTGCCACAAGGCTGAAGCCAGTGGCATCACTGCGCTGCAGGAGTTTTCGCTCAAGTTGCGCGCTGCACACGCATGACCCATTCGTGTTCCGGCGCAAGTTCGCCGGCCGCAAAAAAACCCGCTACGAGGCGGGTTTTTTGTTGGTCCCCCAGCTGAATCACTTCAGCTTGATTTCCTTGTAGATCACGTGCTTGCGCGCAACCGGGTCGAACTTCGAAAACTCCAGCTTGCCCGGGGTGGTTTTCTTGTTCTTGTTGGTGGTGTAGAAGTGCCCAGTGCCGGCTGACGATTCCAGCTTGATCTTTTCGCGTCCGCCTTTGGTGGCCATGCTGTGCTCCTTCGGGTTACAGCGCGCCGCGGGCGCGCATGTCTTGAACGATCTGGTCGATGCCCACCTTGTCGATCAGGCGCAGCGCCGCGTTCGTGACGCGCAAACGCACCCAGCGGTTCTCGGTCTCGACCCAGAAGCGGCGGTACTGCAGGTTCGGCAGCCAGCGGCGTTTGGTTTTATTGTTGGCGTGGGAAACATTGTTTCCCACCATCGGGCCCGTGCCCGTGACCTGACAGACGCGTGCCATGACGCTTCTCCATTCGTGAACGTTCGTGAACGTGACAGCCGTTTCCGGCAAAACCGCAGATTATAGACTCAGCCGATGCGTGCTTTGGGCGTCATCCCGACTGTTGTTCCAGGAAGCGCTGCGCGTCCAGGGCCGCCATGCAACCGGTGCCGGCGCTGGTGATGGCTTGGCGGTAGACATGATCTTGCACGTCGCCAGCGGCGAAGACGCCATCAACGCTGGTCATGGTGGCCAAGCCGGACAAGCCGGAGCGGGTGATGATGTAGCCGTCTTTCATCTCCAACTGGCCTTTGAACAAGTCGGTGTTGGGCTGGTGGCCGATGGCGATGAAGCAGCCCTTCAATGTCAGCTCGGTCGTGGCACCGCCTTGGGTGGCTTTCAAGCGCACGCCGGTTACGCCGGTGGCATCACCCAACACTTCATCGAGCGTTTGCCACAGGTGCAGTTGCATCTTGCCGCCGGCCACCTTGGACATCAGCTTGTCGATCAGGATGGCTTCAGCGCGGAACTTGTCGCGCCGGTGCACCAGGTGCACCTTTGACGCGATGTTCGACAAATACAGCGCTTCTTCGACCGCCGTGTTGCCGCCGCCCACCACGCAGACTTCCTGGTCGCGGTAGAAAAAGCCGTCGCAGGTGGCGCAGCCGCTGACGCCGCGGCCCATGAACGCCGCTTCGCTGGGCAGGCCCAGGTACTTGGCGCTGGCGCCGGTGGCAAGCACCAGCGTGTCACAGGTGTAGCTGCCGTTGTCGCCACGCAGTTTGAACGGCCGCGCGCTCAGGTCAGCTTCGTTGATGTGGTCGAACACGATGCGCGTGTCGAAGCGCTCGGCATGCTTTTGAAAGCGTTCCATCAATTCCGGGCCCTGCACGCCATCGACGTCGGCCGGCCAGTTGTCAACGTCAGTGGTGGTCATCAGTTGCCCGCCTTGAGCCATGCCGGTGACGAGCATGGGCTTCAGGTTGGCGCGTGCCGCGTAGATGGCCGCGGTGTAGCCGGCCGGGCCGGAGCCCAGGATCAAAACGCGGGCGTGCGTGGTGGTGGCAGTCATGTTTGAGGCAGGTGCAATCGTGGTTGGCCGGCGCCAGGCAGCGCACTGAGGGGTAGATTGACCTTTGTTCCACTGTTACAAGGGCGGCCAATCGGCACAATATGTGAATTCTAGTGATCACGGTTCAGCCGCCGTGATCTGCGTCGAATCAACCACTGTCGAAGGATCGTCGATGTCCCTGATGTCCAACCTGGATCTGATCCGTCGGGTGCCGCTTTTTTCTTTGCTCACCAACGACCAGGCACAAGCGGTGGCTGACGGCATCGTCAAGCGGCGCTTTCGCCGCGGCGAGCTCGTGGTCGAGCAAGGCCGCAAAACGAATTCGCTGTTCATCCTGCTCAATGGCCGTGCGCGTGTGCTCACTGCCGACACCCGCGGCCGCGAAGTTATCCTGGCCGTGCTGGAAGCGGGCGACTATGTGGGGGAAATGAGCCTGATTGACAACGAGTCGCATTCGGCCACCGTGCGCGCCGAGGTGCAGTGCGACATGCTGGTGCTGTCAAGGGCCGACTTTTCGCGCTGCCTGCCCGAGAACACCACCTTGAGCTACGCCATCATGCGCGGCTTGGTGCGCCGCTTGCGCAATGCCGACCGCCAGATCGAATCGCTGGCCTTGCTCGACGTCTATGGCCGCGTGGCCCGCACGCTGCTCGACATGGCTGAAGACGACAACGGCGTCAAGATCATTCGCCACAAGGTCTCGCGCCAGGACATGGCCAAGGTGGTGGGCGCGTCGCGCGAAATGGTCAGCCGCGTGATGAAGGATTTGGAAGAGCGCGGCGTCATCGAAACGCAGGAGGACAGCTCGGTGATCCTGAAGGAACGCCTGACCACCGATTGAACCGCAACGGCGCGCCGAGTTGGCCGTTCAGGTCATACTCGCGCCCATGAGTTTCCCCCTCGGTTCCTTGAGCGCCGAAGGCGCCCCACCCACCTACACCCGCGGCCGCGCCCGGCCCACCGCCACGCCGGCTGCACCGGCCCCGCGTTGGCATTTGCAGGCCGGCTTGTTGATTGGCGGCGCGCTGTGGCTGCTGTTATTGATTGCCCTGGCCACGCACAGCGCGCTCGACCCGGGCTTCTCAAGTTCGGGCAACGGCGCACCGCTGCGCAACGCCGCCGGGCCGGTGGGCGCCTGGTTGTCCGACGTGGCCTATGCGTTGTTCGGTTTCTCCGCCTGGCTGCTGCTGCTGGTGGCGCTGCGCCAGTGGTTGGCGGCCTGGGCCCGCTTGTTGCGCCAAGGTCAGGCGCTGCCTGTGCAGGTGCCGGTTAGCGCGGCGCAGCGCTGGCTGTTCTGGGCCGGTGTGGCGCTGCTCATGGCGGCTGCCTGCGCGCTCGAATCAACGCGCCTGTACCGCTGGGAGACGCACCTCACGGGCGGCCATGCCGGCGGCGTGCTCGGCTATGCCTTGGGCGCGGTGTCGACGCGCTGGCTGGGCTTTGCCGGCTCGGGCGTGGTGTGGATCGCCGTGCTCGTTGCCGGGTTGGCCATGGCCTTGCAGTTTTCCTGGCTGCATTGCGCCGATTGGCTCGGCACGCGCGTAGACGCCCTGCGTGAGCGGCTGCAAGAGCGCCGGCAAGCGCGGGAAGACCGCCTCATCGGCGAGCAGGCCACGCTGGAGCGCGAGTTGGTGGTGGAAGAAGACCGCCTGCATGAGCAGCAGGTGCATGAGCCCTTGCTGATCGAGCCGCCGGTGTTGGTGGTGCCCGAATCCAAGCGCGTCATCAAGGAGCGCCAGAAGCCCCTGTTTGCCGAACTCGAAGACACCCGCTTGCCGCAAGTGGAGTTGCTCGATGCCGCGCCGGCGCGCAGCGAAACCGTCACGCCCGAGTCGCTTGAAATGACCTCGCGCATGATCGAGAAGAAGTTGAAAGATTTCGGTGTCGAAGTGCGCGTGGTGGCCGCCTCGCCCGGCCCGGTGATCACGCGCTACGAGATCGAGCCGGCCACCGGCGTGAAGGGCTCGCAGGTGATGGGCCTGGCCAAAGACCTGGCGCGCTCGCTGTCGCTGGTGAGCATTCGCGTGGTGGAAACCATTCCGGGCAAGAACTACATGGCGCTGGAACTGCCCAATGCGAAGCGGCAGATGATCCGCCTGGCTGAAATCCTCGGCTCGCAGGTCTACAACGATGCGGCGTCGCTGCTCACCATCGGCCTGGGCAAGGACATCATCGGCAATGCCATCGTGGCCGATCTGGCCAAGATGCCGCATTGCCTGGTGGCCGGCACTACCGGTTCAGGTAAGTCAGTGGGCATCAACGCCATGATCCTGAGCCTGCTGTACAAGGCCGATGCGCGCGACGTGCGGCTCATCCTCATCGACCCCAAGATGCTGGAGATGAGCGTGTACGAAGGCATCCCGCACCTGCTGTGCCCGGTGGTCACCGACATGAAACAGGCGGCCAACGCGCTGAACTGGTGCGTGGGTGAAATGGAGCGCCGCTACAAGCTGATGAGCAAGCTGGGTGTGCGCCAGCTCACCGGCTACAACCGCAAGATCGACGACGCGGCCGAATCCGGCCACAAGCTGCCCAACCCGTTCAGCCTCACGCCGGAAGAGCCCGAGCCACTCGATCGCCTGCCGCACATCGTGATCGTCATCGATGAGTTGGCCGACCTGATGATGGTGGTGGGCAAGAAGATCGAAGAACTGATCGCCCGCCTGGCGCAAAAGGCGCGGGCTTGCGGCATCCATTTGATCCTGGCCACGCAGCGGCCCAGCGTGGATGTGATCACCGGCCTGATCAAGGCCAACATTCCCACGCGGCTGAGCTTCCAGGTCAGCAGCAAGATCGACAGTCGAACGATCCTTGACCAGATGGGCGCTGAGGCCCTGCTCGGCCAGGGCGACATGCTCTACCTCACCCCTGGCGGCGGCTACCCGGTGCGCGTGCACGGCGCGTTTGTCAGCGACGAAGAGGTGCACCGCGTTGTGGACTACCTGCGCAAGCAAGGCCAGCCCAATTACATCGAAGGCCTGCTCGAAGGCGGCACGCTGGAGAGCGATGCCATCGAGGGTGTGGTGGGTGAGGGCGGCGGTGAAGCCGACAGCCTGTACGACCAGGCCGTGGCCGTGGTGTTGCAACACCGCCGCGCGTCGATCTCGCTGGTGCAGCGGCACTTGCGCATCGGCTACAACCGCGCCGCGCGGCTGTTGGAACAGATGGAGAAATCAGGTTTGGTCAGCTCAATGAACACCAACGGCAACCGGGACTTGATGGTTCCCAAGCGCGACGAATGAAAAGCTCTCTGGTGACGCGACGAATGAAACGCCCTTTGCTGGCTTTTGCCCTGGCGCTGGCGGTGGCCACCGCGGCCCACGCCGACCCGGTTGAAACGCTGCGCGAATTTGTGCGCGACGTGAAGAGCGCGCGCGCCGATTTCACCCAAACCGTGACCTCTCCCGATGGTGCGCGCAAGAAGGTTTCCAGCGGGCTGTTCGAGTTCGCGCGCCCCAACCGATTCCGCTTCGAATATCAAAAACCCTTTGTGCAAACCATCGTGGCCGATGGCCAAAAGGTCTGGATCTTCGATGCCGATTTGAACCAGGCCAGCTCGCGCAAGCTGGGCGATGCCTTGGGCGCCACACCCGCTGCCTTGCTGGCCGGCGCCACGCTGGACAAAGACTTCGAACTGGCCAACCAGCAGCCCAAAGACGGCCTCGAATGGGCCCTGGCCACACCGCGACAAAAGGAAGGCGCGTTCCAGAGCGTGCGCGTGGGCTTTCGCGGCAAGCAGCTTGCGGCGGTGGAAATCGTCGACCAATTCGGCCAGCGCTCGGTCTTGCAATTCAGCCGCTACGAACCCAATGCCGTGCTGCCGCCGGCTAACTTCCAGTTCAAGGCGCCAGCGGGCGCTGATGTGGTGGAGCAATAGCCCCGCGAGCAGGCATGCCCGCGCAGACGCCGTTGTTTGCTGAAGCGCCGGTGCACGGCGAGGCCGCTGCCGCCGTGCCCCTGGCCGAGCGCTTGCGCCCGCGCACACTCGATGAAGTGATCGGCCAGCCGCACCTGCTTGGCCCGGGCCAGCCGCTGCGCGCGGCGTTCGAGCATGCGCGGCTGCATTCCATGATCCTGTGGGGCCCGCCCGGCGTGGGCAAGACCACGCTGGCACGGCTGATGGCCGGCGCGGTATGGCGCCCCCAGGCCGACGACATACGTCGCCCGCCCCCCGAGGGGGTTGAGCAAAGCGGCAGAGCCACATTTGCTCAGGCCGCTGAATTCGTGGTGCTGTCAGCGGTGCTGGCCGGCGTGAAAGACATCCGCGAAGCAGTGGAGCAAGCCAAGGCCGCACGCCGCGCCGGGCGCGCCACCATCGTCTTCGTCGATGAAGTGCACCGCTTCAACAAGGCGCAGCAAGACGCCTTCTTGCCGCATGTCGAAAGCGGCCTGTTCACGTTCATTGGCGCCACCACCGAGAACCCGTCGTTCGAGGTCAACTCGGCGCTGCTGTCGCGCGCCAGCGTGCATGTGCTCAAGCCGCTGGGCGATGAAGACCTAACCACATTGTTAAGCCGCGCGCAAACGCTGCTTGAAGCGCCACCCCTCGCTGACTCAGCGCGAACGCGCCTGGTGGCGCATGCCGATGGTGATGCGCGCCGCTTGCTCAACGCCTACGAAAACCTGTGTGCCTCGTTGCCGCCGGGCCTGGCGCAGATCGACGAAGCGCAGCTCGAGAAAGCGCTGGGCGAAGCCCTGCGCCGCTACGACAAAGGCGGCGACCATTTCTACGACACCATCTCCGCGCTGCACAAGGCCGTGCGCGGCAGCGACCCCGACGCTGCGCTGTATTGGCTGGTGCGCATGCTCGACGGCGGCGCCGACCCGCGCTACCTGGCCCGGCGCATGTTGCGCATGGCCAGCGAAGACATCGGCCTGGCCGACCCGCGCGCCCTGCGCCTGACGCTCGACGCCTGCGAGGTGTATGAACGCCTGGGCTCGCCCGAAGGTGAGCTGGCGCTGGCGCAGGCCTTGGTTTACCTGGCGGTGGCGCCCAAGTCCAATGCGGTCTACACCGCCTACAACGCCGTGCGTGCGCTGGTCAAGCAAGACAGCAGCCGCCCTGTGCCCGAGCACCTGCGCAACGCGCCCACCAAGCTGATGAAGCAGCTCGGCCACGGCGCCGGCTACCGCTATGCGCACGATGAAGCTGGCGGCTTTGCGGCCGGCGAAACCTACCTGCCTTCGGGCCTGGAAGGCAGCTTGTTCTACGAGCCCGTGCCGAGGGGTCTGGAGTTGCGCATTGGCGAGCGGCTGCGCGAGCTGCGTGCCTTGAATGCGGCCGCCGCCGAAAGGGTTAGCCCGCCCATGCCGGGCACGGGCTGACTCCTAGAATCTGGCCGCACCGTGAACGAAAAGACAGCGAACTAAAACGGGCCCGCCACTTGCCAAGGTGTCGAGCCAGGCCCGACCAGGAGACCGCGCATGGACACCTTCATCCAACAGATCATCAACGGTCTGGTGCTGGGCAGTATGTATGCGCTGGTGGCCTTGGGCTACACCATGGTCTACGGCATCGTCAACCTCATCAACTTCGCGCATGGCGATGTGCTGATGATCGGCGCGCTGGTGAGCTGGACGGTGGTCACCGCGCTGGCCGGCACCGGGCTGCCGGGCTGGTTGCTGTTGTTGATTTCGTTGGTGGCTGCGGTCATCGTGTGCTGCGCGCTGAACTACACCATCGAGAAAGTGGCCTACCGCCCGCTGCGCAACGCGCCGCGCCTGGCGCCACTGATCACCGCCATGGGAATGAGCCTGCTGCTGCAAACACTGGCCATGATCATCTGGAAGCCCACCGTCAAGTCCTACCCCATCTTGCTGCCCAGCGAGCCCTTTCACATCGGCGGGGCGGTGATCAACACGGTGCAGATCCTGATCCTCGTGGTCACCGCCATCACGCTCGCCGGCTTGCTTTACCTGGTCAACCACACCAAGCTCGGCCGGGCGATGCGCGCCACGGCGGAGAACCCCAAAGTGGCCGGGTTGATGGGTGTGCGACCCGACACGGTGATCTCTGCCACCTTCATCATCGGTGCCGCGCTGGCCGCGCTGGCCGGCGTGATGTACGCCGCCAACTATGGTTCGGCCCAGCACACCATGGGCCTGTTGCCGGGCTTGAAGGCCTTCACCGCCGCGGTGTTTGGCGGCATCGGCAACCTGGGCGGGGCCATGCTGGGCGGCGTGTTGCTGGGCTTGATCGAAGCCCTGGGTGCGGGCTACATCGGCGATCTCACCGGCGGCGTGCTGGGCAGCCATTACCAGGACATCTTCGCCTTCGTCGTGCTCATCATCGTGCTCACCTTGCGCCCGCAGGGGCTGCTGGGTGAACGCGTGGCAGATCGAGCTTAAAGGGGCGCGCCATGAAGAAAAAACTCATCGTTTTCCTGCTCTGCGCGGTGGCCTTGCTGGTGTTGCCGCTGGTGGCGCAGCAGTTCGGCAATGCCTGGGTGCGCATCCTCGACTTCGCCTTGCTCTACGTGTTGCTGGCGCTGGGCCTGAACATCGTGGTGGGCTATGCCGGGCTGCTCGACCTGGGCTATGTGGCCTTCTATGCGGTGGGTGCCTACCTGTTCGGGCTGCTCGCTTCACCGCATTTGCATGAGACCTATCCGTGGATCAAGGCCGCCTTGCCGGCGGGCATGCACACCTACTGGTGGGTCATCGTTCCCATCGGCGCCCTGGTGGCTGGTTTGGTGGGCGTGCTGCTGGGCGCGCCCACGCTCAAATTGCGTGGCGACTACCTGGCCATCGTCACCCTGGGCTTTGGCGAAATCATCCGCGTGTTCCTGAACAACCTCGATGCGCCAGTGAATATCACCAACGGCCCCAAGGGCCTGGCGCAGATTGACCCGGTGAGCATCTTCGGCTTCAGCTTCGGCAAGGCGCATACCTTCTTCGGCATTGAGTTCGCGTCGGTGTCGATGTACTACTACTTGTTCCTCGCGCTGGTCATCTTCAGTGTCGTGTTGTGCTATCGGCTAGAGCGCTCGCGCATCGGCCGCGCCTGGATGGCGATCCGTGAAGACGAAATCGCCGCCAAGGCGATGGGCATCAACACGCGCAACTTGAAGCTGCTGGCCTTCGGCATGGGCGCCACCTTCGGCGGTGTCTCGGGCACCATGTTCGCCACGTTCCAGGGCTTCATTTCGCCGGAGTCTTTTTCGCTGCAAGAGTCGGTGATGATCGTGGCCATGGTGGTGTTGGGCGGCATCGGCCACATCCCGGGCGTGATCGTCGGCGCCTTGTTGTTGGCCGCCTTGCCCGAGGTGCTGCGCTACGTGGGCGGCGGCCTGCAGGCCATGACCGATGGCCGGCTCGATGCTTCAATCTTGCGCCAGTTGCTGGTGGCCTTGGCCATGATCGCCGTGATGCTGGCACGCCCGCGCGGCCTGTGGCCCACGCCTGAGCATGGCAAGGCCGCGCCGCAGCCGGTGGCGGGCAAGTGAAGGGGCCCGCAGCATGACTTCAGTGTTGAACGTCGCGGGTGTCTCCAAACGCTTCGGCGGCCTGCAAGCTTTGTCGGATGTTGGCCTGCGCATCGAGCCGGGCCAGATCTACGGCCTGATCGGCCCCAATGGCGCGGGCAAGACCACCTTCTTCAACGTGCTCACCGGCCTGTACGAGCCCGACTCCGGCACGTTCGAGCTCGGCGGCAAGACCTATCGCCCCAGCGCCGTGCATGAAGTGGCCAAGGCCGGCATTGCGCGCACGTTCCAGAACATCCGGCTGTTTGCTGAAATGACGGCGCTTGAAAACGTCATGGTCGGCCGCCACGTGCGCACGCATTCGGGCCTCATCGGCGCGGTGTTCCGCACCGCCGGCTTCAAGGCCGAAGAGGCGGCCATATCGCAGCGCGCGCAGGAGCTGCTCGACTACGTGGGCATCGGCCGCTACGCCGAATACAAGGCGCGCACGCTGAGCTATGGCGACCAGCGCCGCCTTGAAATTGCCCGCGCCCTGGCCACCGAGCCCAAGCTGATCGCGCTTGATGAACCCGCCGCCGGCATGAACGCGACTGAAAAAGTCGTGCTGCGCGAGCTGATCGACCGCATCCGCAAAGATGGCAGCACCATCTTGCTCATCGAACACGACGTGAAGCTGGTGATGGGCCTGTGCGACCGGGTGACGGTGCTCGACTACGGCAAGCAGATCGCCGAAGGCACGCCCTATGACGTGCAGCGAAATGAGAAGGTCATCGAGGCCTACCTTGGCGCCGGCCACAAGGCGCATTGAACAACGTGAAATGGAACGTTAGCCATGGCCAACCCAGTGTTGCTTGAAGTCAAGGCCCTGAAGGTGGCCTACGGCGGCATCCAGGCCGTCAAAGGCGTCAGCTTCGAGGTGCGTGCCGGTGAACTCGTCAGTTTGATCGGTGCCAACGGCGCCGGCAAGACCACCACGCTCAAGGCCATCACCGGCTTGCAGCCGGTGGCCAATGGCGACATCTTGTTCATGGGCAAGAGCATCAAGGGCCAGGGCGCGTGGGACCTGGTCAAGCAGGGCCTGGTCATGGTGCCGGAAGGGCGCGGCTGCTTCACGCGCATGACCATCACCGAAAACCTGCGCATGGGCGCCTTCGTGCGCACAGATGGCGAAGTGCAGGCCGACATGGACAAGGTCTTCATCACCTTCCCGCGCTTGAAGGAGCGCCGCGCGCAATTGGCAGGCACCATGAGCGGGGGCGAGCAGCAAATGCTGGCCATG
>JAYUHT010000388.1:0-11324 GCA_043766725.1 Burkholderiales bacterium
GCGCCTGCGCCGGCAGGCACAGCGGCAACACGCCCATGCCGATGAGGTTGCTGCGGTGGATGCGCTCGAAGCTTTGCGCCAGCACCGCGCGAATGCCCAACAGGCGCTGGCCCTTGGCCGCCCAGTCGCGCGAGGAGCCGGTGCCGTAACGTTCGCCGGCCACCAGCACCACGGCATCGCCGGCATCGCAGTAGCGCTGTGCGGCTTGCCAGATGGGCAAGACCTCGCCGCTGGGCACGTGCAGGGTGTGCGCCACCGGCATGCCGGGGTGCAGCAGGTTCACCAGCGTCTTGTTGTGAAAGGCCGCACGCAGCATCACTTCCCAGTTGCCGCGGCGCGAGGCGAAGACATTGAGGTCGTGGCGGTCTTCGCCGCACGCCACCAGAAAGTCGGCCACCAGGCTGTCCGGCGGAATGGCGCTGGCCGGTGAGAGGTGGTCGGTGGTCACGTCATCGCCCAGCACCAGCAGCGGGTGGGCGGTGTAATGGCCCAGCAGGCTGCCTTCGCTGCTGTCCGCAAAGGGCGGGCGGCGCAAGGTGGTGGAGTCGGCGTGCCATGGGAAGCGGGGCGCTGGCGGTGCTGCCAACGCCTCCCACGCCGGGTTGTGGCTGGCCACGGCAAAGGCGCGTTGAAAGTCAGCCGGGTCAGCCGCTTGCACCAGCGCCGCGGCAATTTCCTCGTGCGTGGGCCACAGCTCTTGCAAGCTCACCGCCTGGCCGTCAACCGTGCGCTGCACAGGCTCGCGGCTGAAGTCACGCTGCGCATCGCCGGCCAGCGCAAAAGCCACCACCAGCGGTGGCGACATCAGAAAGCCGAGATCCAGATCGGGATGCACCCGCCCCGGGAAATTGCGGTTGCCCGACAGCACCGCTACCGGCCGAATGCGGCCGGCCGCGCTGGCCACGCGAATCACTTCCGGCAAGGGCCCGGGGTTGCCGATGCAGGTGGTGCAGCCGTAGCCGACGATGTCAAAACCCAGCGCCGCCAGGTCGTCGATCAGGCCCGAACGTTCCAGGTAAGCCGCCGCGGCCGGTGAACCTGGCGCCAACGATGTTTTCACCCAAGGCGGCACGCTCAGCCCTAGGCGGCGTGCCTTGCGCGCCAGCAGGCCGGCGGCCAGCAGCAGGCTGGGGTCTGAGGTGTTGGTGCAACTGGTGATGGCGGCAATGGCCACCGGGTGCACGGGCAAGTTGTGCTGCGCCAGCTCGCCGTGCGCTTCCTTCGGTGTGAAGTGAAGGGCCGCTAGCGTTGCCCTGGTCTGGCTGAAATGCAGCAGGTCTTGCGGCCGCTGCGGCCCGGCGATGTGCATGCCGACCTGGCCCAGATCAAGCTCGATCGTGCGGCTGTAGCGCGGCGTTGCATCCGGTTCAAACCACAGGCCCACGCGCCGCGCATAGGCTTCAACCAAACTCAAGTGCGCGGCGCTGCGGCCGGTGGCGCGCAGGTAGGTCAGGGTCTGTTCGTCGATGGCAAAAAAGCCGGTGGTGGCGCCGTACTCCGGCGCCATGTTGGCCACCACCGCGCGCTGCCCCGCGCTGAGCGTGCTCACGCCGGGGCCGAAGAATTCAACAAAGTCGCCCGTCACGCCGACTTGGCGCAGGCGCTGCGTCACCACCAGCGCCAGGTCGGTGGCCAGCACGGCCGGTGGCAAGGCGCCGCGCAGCCGCACGCCCACCACATCGGGAATGCGCAGCAGGGTGGGCAGGCCGAACATCACGGTTTGTGCCTCCAGCCCGCCCACGCCCCAGCCGAGCACACCAATGCCGTTGATCATGGGCGTGTGGCTGTCGGTGCCGATCATCATGTCGGGCACGAACCAGGTCGCACCACCGCGCTGCTCGGTGGTGACCACCGTGGCCAGTTGCTCCAGGTTGATGGTGTGCATGATGCCGGTGCCCGGCGGGTGGATGCGCACGCCGCGCAAGGCCTGCGCCGCCCAGCGCAGGAAGGTGTAGCGCTCGGCGTTGCGCTGCATCTCGCGCGCCAGGTTGAGCTGTGGCGCGTCGCGCCGGCCGTACACCTCCACCGCCAGCGAATGATCCACCGACACATCCACCGGCAGCACCGGGTTCAACTGCGTGGGGTCGACGCCTGCTTCGGCCAGCGCGTCGCGCATGGCCGCAATGTCCACCAGCGCCGGTGTGCTGGTGGTGTCGTGCATCAACACGCGGCCGGGCTGGAAGGCGATTTCGGCCTGGCTCGTGCCGTTGTCTAGCCAAGCCAGGATGGCCTGCGCGGCGGCACGGCGTTCGCTGCCGCCACTGCAACGCAGCACGTTTTCGAGCAGCAAACGCAGCACCATGGGTAAGCGCTTGAAGCGCTCGCCGAACAGCGCGGGCAGGTCGATCAGGTGGCCGCTGCGCCCGGCCAGTTCAACCGCAGTGCCCGAGTAGTCATCGTCAAACATCATGCGGTGCTCGGGTTTGAGAAGCCCCGGCGAGCTTGACTCAACGCTGCCAAGGCTTGCCGTGCGGCGCAGGCTGTCAAAGCCGCCCTCAAATCCGCTCGGCCAAGGGCAGCACGGGTTCGAACCATGTGAGCAGCACGGCCGCAGATGTCTGAGTCTTGCCCCAAGCCTGCTTGAGCTGCGCCAGCAAACGGCGCCGATAGGCCAACACGCTGGTCAACCAGCCGACCCGTTCGAGCGTCATGCTGCGCAGTTCCTCGGGCTCGGAGCCAAAGGCCTGTTTGTACTGAGAGTCGCCGGCCAGGTAATCCCAAACGTCATGGCCCAAGGCGGCGTTGTGTTGAATGGCCAGCAACAGGCACACCATGCCTGGGCTGTACTTGCCATCCAGCAATTCAAAGTTGAAGCCCGATTGGTAGTAGCTCACGCGGCGCTGGTGCACGAAGCTGTACAGGTAGCCCAACTCGTGGTCGCCGGCGCAAACGCGCAGCATCTGAATGGCGCCTTGGCTGAAGCTGTCGCCAATCATCCGCTGATGAAAAGTGCGGGCGTACGCGGTATCGAAACCCGATGGCTGACTGATCGCCTGGAGGCGCAGCTGATGCCAGTGCAACAAGCGCTCAAGCCAGCGCTGCGCCTGCGCTGCATCGGTGGCGGCCTCGATGCGCAAGGCGCCCACCTCGGTGTACTTGCGGATGCAGCTGCGCAGGTGCGCGTTGCGCTGTGCGCTCAGCCCGCTGGGCATGCACGCCGGGCTCTGGCGCACCGCGCGCAGATCCACAGTCCAGCACGGGCGGCTGGTTTCCTGCACCAGCAGCCGGGCTGAATGCTGCATGAAATCCGGCGGTGCGCCGTGAGCGTGATGGCGCATGACGATGCGGTCATAGCGCAGCGTGAGGCCGTTAAGACACTGCCACAGGGCCTGCGTGGCCTGCGCGGCATCCAGCAAAAAGCCGTTGTGCTCAATCGTGATCGCGTCCAGCAGTTCGTCGCCGGTTTGGTTCAGGTGCAGGGTGCGGCCCAGCGCCAAATGCCAGCGTTGTTCGCCCAGGATGGCCATGCCCACCACCCGGCCTTCATGGCTGGCAACCGCCAGGTGCGCCGGCCGCTGGGCGGCAGGCAAGCTGCGCAGCCACGCGCCGATCCAGTGCCACGAGAGAAAGTACGACACCGCCGCAGCGCGGGATTGCAGCTCGACCCACAGATCAGCGAGGTCGTCCACAGGTGGCATTGGCAACAAAACTGCCTGCACCACTTGCGCCGCACGTTCGGCCTGCGGCAAGGGTCTTGTCTCAAGCATAGAACGTTCCAGATCAACGCCACCAGCGTGGGCGGCACCGCCACGGCAAACAGGTAGGTAAGGGTGCATGCCAACAGCTTGCGATGGCGGCACTTCGGGCGCGAAGTCTATTACGCCGACACAGAGTGTTCGGAACAGATGAGAGCGATGGATTTGGCCCGAGGTCTGGTGTGGTGTTGCACGCCAAGCGCGAAATAAGACCGCGTCTTTGCGCCCGTGGCGTCGTTGCAAATCCGCGCGATGCCACGGGGCTTCGCTGTGGTTTGCGCCCGGGCTCGGCCTGGCCACAAACGCAAATCCAACTGTTTTATCAAGTCACGCCGTGTGCTGGCCCGGTATTAGCTGCCATTGCGACGGGCCGCAATGGGGCTGGAACTCGGGCGGTATCCAAAGCTACTGCTGCTTGGGTCCTTCCGTCAGGCGGCGACCGAGACCAACGGCGTACGGGGCGGCTCGGGCGGCAATCATCGGGTCGGCTGACGGCTCCACGCCCTTCGGCAGGACCATTGGGTTGTAGGTGATCGTCAGGCATGCGCCAGCGGCGTCTTCAGCCACGGAGGTGATTTTCAGCATGCCAAGATTGACCTTCCTGCGGCCTTCGGGCAGCGGCACGGTGGCGCTGTCTATCTTGTCATCGGCCTGGGCCAGCTCCAGGTTGAAATTGAAGGCGACCTTGCCGTCCTTCACCCGTTGGCGCAGGTCGTCGAACAGGAAGCTCGGGCCCTTGGCTTTGGCTTCGTCGTCCGTCAGTCCCTGAACCCCGCCCACGGGTTCAAAGATCCATTTGCCAAACTGCTTGGCGCCGCTGGCATTGACGAAGCCGAAGGCGTGCACGCCCCAGTAGTTGACCGCGCCGAAACTGGCCGGCACCGGCTGCGACGAATAGTATTTGCCTTGCAACAGCACTTCGGGGTTGGCATCGGCGAAGGCCTTGACCTTGGCCGCGTCAGGCGCTTTGGTGGCTGGGTCGGCCTGAAGGGAAGCCAGGCGGCCCAAGAACTGCACAGGCGAAGAAGCGCCAAACACCGGCGCCGAGATATTGCCCATCTGCCACAGTTCGCCGTTTGGCAGGTTGAACTGCAGCGCCAGATTGCGCTGCGACTTGGCGTTGTCTGGCGCCTTCGGGTTTGCGCCGCCCACCGAGAAGCGCACCACCACCGGCACTGGCCTGCCGCTGAAGGCAGATGCCGTCGACAGGGTGCGTGCATCCGCCGTGCCTACAAACTCGCCCACGGCGCAGATGCCCTTGGCGCCAGAACGACGAAAACCCTCGAACTTGCCGAAGGTGGACTCGAACTGGTTCAGGAAGGCGTTCGGGTCAACCGGCGCAGCCGCAGGTGACTGCGCAAATGCGTTCAAGGTCAAAGCGGCGGCAGCTGCAGCCACGGCGGAAAGTTTGAGCTTTTTCATTGACGAAGTTCCTTCGGCTAGGGGGGTTACAGGAGGCAACGAGCTGGCCACCCACGCCGGGCATTCAGCAACGCTTGAAGACGTTGTCGAGCCCGGCAAGCGCAGCTTACTAAACGATCCGAAAAAAAGCCCGGCTCAGCATGGAGGCCATTGCGACGAGGCCCACGCCGTCATTGAAGAAGCCGTGCAAGTGCGAGGCCAGACCGACATCGCATTCCACCTGCTCGATCACACCCGCAGTACCCGCATCAACCCGCATGGCGACGAACCCGCCGCTTGGCTCACGCTTCCATCGCCGGCCACGGGCTGCCTTCAGCGCGCTGGCGTGGTGACCATCGCCTTGCTCCGTGTAGAGCTTGCGGCCATCGAGTTGGGCTCGCCCCCAAGCTCTTGCAGGCGCTTGGCCAGGTCGGGGTCTCTCAGTGCCTGCATGACCGCAGCGTTGAGCTTGCCCAGCAGCGCCGCTGCGCGCGGTGACCCACCCCGCGCGCTGGTTCGGCTTCAACCTGTGAAGTAACGTTTCAATTCAGCCACCGCGGCGTCGGGCGCGCACAGTACGGGCAACGTCAATACGGCCCGCACTGCGGCCATGGCGGAGGCGGTTGAAAAGTGGGCCAGCATCACTGCATCGCAATGCGCCAGGCGCGGCACGGCCTGGGCCAACAAGCGGTTGTGCTCGGCGATGTCGCCACTTTGCGCCGCGGCCAGGGCCTCGGGCACGCAAACGGTTTCAAGCGTGGCGCTGCTGCCGGCTTCGCGCGCGGCCTGAATGAATTCCTGCTTCATCGACGCCGCCGCCGGCGCGAACGTGGCCAACATGCCGATGCGCTTGGCGCCACCGCGCAGCGCCACGTCAAACATCGCCTGGTTGGGCTTGAGCACCGGCACCGTGCTGCGCGCGGCCACCGCTTCAATCGCCGGGCCAAAGGCCGAGCAGGTGAACAGCACCCCTTGCGCACCCGCTGCCATGGCTTGGTCGGCCAGGGCAGCGATGCGTGCAAACAGCGCCGGGCTGAGGTGCCCGGCGGCCAGCAGGTCAGCCGGCAGCGCGTCGTCAAGCAAGTTCACGCACCGGGCTTGCGGCCAGGTGCGAACGAACGCCGCCGCCACCGGCGCCATTGCCCACTGCACCGCGTGGATCAGTGCGATGCGCGGCGCGGTGTTCTGTTCGTTCATTCCGGCGAGATCTTCTTGTCCTTGACCACCTTCGACCAGCGCTGCGCTTCAGCGGCCACGAAGGTGGCGAACTCTTCCGGCGTGCCGCCGCCGATGACGTTGCCCGGCCCGGTGATCCGCCCGGCCAGTTCAGGGTCTTTCAGCGCGCGGTTGATGGCCTCGTTGAGCTTGGCGATGATCGGTGCGGGCGTGGCCTTGGGTGCCACGATGCCGAACCAGTTCGACATCTCCAGCCCCTTGTAACCCAGCTCGTTGAAGGTGGGCACATCGGGCAGTTGCGCCAGGCGCTTGTCGCTGGCCACGGCCAGGGCGCGCATGCGCGGCGGCGTGGCTTTGATGTACTGCGTGGTCGAGGGCAGCATGTCGAACATGAAGTCCACCGTGCCGGCGATCAGGTCGTTGATGGCCGGGCCGCCGCCTTTGTAGGGCACGTGGATCATGCTGGTGCCCAGCATGTCTTCCAACAGTTCACCAGCCAAGTGGTAAGCACCGCCCGAGCCAGCCGAGGCGTAAGACACCTTGCCGTTGTTGGCCTTGGCATGGGCGACCAGCGCTTTGAAGTCTTTGTGCGGCGATTTGTCGGCCGACACCACCAGCACCAGCGGCCCGCGCTCGATCAGGATCACCGGTGCCAGGTCGCGAATCGCGTCATAGCCCAGCTTGGGGAACAGCGCCTTGTTCACCGACAGCGGCGCAAAGTTGCCGATGCCGATGGTGTAGCCGTCTGGTGCGGCGCGGGCGATGAATTCGGTGCCGATGTTGCCGCCCGCGCCGGGCTTGTTGTCGACGATCACCGTCTTGCCGAGGTAGCCGGCCAGCTTTTCAGCGATCTGCCGCGCGCGCGTGTCAGAGCTGCCGCCGGCAGCGTAGGGCACCACCATGGTGATGGTCTTGTTCGGGTAGTCCTGTGCCTGGGCCTGCGCCGCAGGTGCGGCCAGCGCCGCGGCCACCAGGGCCAGCGTGGGGGTGAAGAAATTGCGAATCGTCATGAGAGCCTTTCAAATGCCTTGGTGAAGAAGTCCACCGTTCCGAAGTTGCCTGATTTCAATGCCAGGTGAAGGCCGCCGCTCGATTGAGACGCCGCGGCGTGGCACCAGGGCACGCCCGGGTCGATCTGCGTGCCCACGCGCAATTGTGTGACACCCAGCGCCAGCACACAGGCGCCCGAGGTTTCGCCACCGGCCACCACGAGTTGGCGCACGCCGCGTTCCACCACGCCGCGCGCAATGGCGGCCAGCGTGCGCTCGACCAGCTGACCCGCTTGTTCAACACCAAGCCGCGCTTGTACCGCCGCCACGTCTTGCGCCGGCGCCGTGGCGTAGAACAACGCGGGCCCCGCATCGGCGAGGTTCTCGAACCAAGCCAGGGCTTGCGCGGCCACATCGTGGCCAGCGGCAATGCGCAGCGGCACCACCGCAAACGCCGGCCCGCCGCCATCGATGAAGTGCTGCACCTGCGCGTTCGATGCCGCCGAGCAACTGCCTGAAATGATGGCGCGCAGGCCGCCACGCGCAGGCAAAGCAGCGGCCTGCGTACTGGGTTGGATGCCGTGGTTTTGCGCCAGGCCGATGGCCACGCCCGAGCCGGCCACCAGCAGCGGCGCGCCGGCCAGGGCGCGGCCCAGGGCCATGAGGTCGGCGTTGCTGATGGAGTCGACGATGGCCAGCTTGTTGCCCTGTGCTTGCAATTCGGCCATGCGGGTGTGGATGGCCGCAGCACCGGCGGCCACCGTGGCCTGCTCGATCAAGCCCACCTGGCCGTGGCACTGCGCTTGCAGCACGCGCACCAGGTTGGCGTCGTGCATGGGCGTGAGCGGGTGGTCGCGCATGCTGCTTTCGTTCAGCAGCACATCGCCCACGAACAAGTAGCCCTTGTAGACCGTGCGCTGGTTTGCCGGGAATGCCGGGCAGGCGGTGGCGAAGCTGCAACCCAGCTCGGCCATCAGCGCTTCAGCCACCGGGCCGATGTTGCCCTGCACAGTGGAATCGAAAGTGGAGCAAACCTTGAAGTAGATCTGCTGCGCGCCGTGCACGCGCAGCCAGCGCGCGGCGGCGAGTGACTGCGCCACCGCGTCGGCCGCGGGCGTGGTGCGGCTTTTCAACGCCACCACCACCGCATCGGCATCCAGCGCGGCATTTGTGGCCGGCACGCCGATGGTCATGACCACGCGCAGGCCGCTGCGCACCAGGTTGTTGGCCAGGTCGGTGGCGCCGGTGAAATCATCGGCAATGCAGCCCAGCAGCATGTTGGCTTCTTTCAAACGTTAAACACTAAATCGGCAGGGCCGCCGCCACGGCCGCACCGAACGCCTGACAGCCCATGTGGCCACCCAGGTCGGCCGTGCGGCTGGCCGGGTTGGCCAGCACGCGGTCCACCGCGGCTTCCATGTCGGCCCCAGCCTGAATAAGCGCGGCGTTGGCGTGATGCTCGCCCAACCATTGCAGCAGCATGGCCACGGAAAGAATCATCGACGTCGGGTTGGCCACATCGCGCCCTTGCAAATCAGGCGCCGAGCCATGCTGGGCCTGGGCGCAGCAATGCGTATCGCTGGCCATGATCGAGCCGGCAAGGCCCAGGCTGCCCGAGAGTTCACTGGCCAGGTCAGACAAGATGTCGCCATAGAAATTGGTGGCCACCAGCACGTCAAAGCGTTCCGGGTGGCGCACCAGGTGGGCGGTGCTGGCGTCCACCAGCAAGTCGTCCAACTGCACTTCAGGGAAGCCCTTGGCCACGTGGCGCACGGCTTCCAGGAACAGCCCATCGGTCATGTGAAAGCTGTTGGCCTTGTGGATGGCCGTGACCCTTTTGCGCCGCTTCATGGCCAGCTCGAACGCGCGCCGGGCGATGCGTTCGCTGCAGTGCCGCGTGATCTTGCGCGTGGACAGCGCCATGTCCGGGCTGGGCATCACCTCGCCCCAGCCGCGGGCCATGTTGCGGTCGGGGTAGAAACCTTCGGTGGCCTCGCGCATGATCACCAGATCCATGCTCTTGCCGGGTTTGAGGTTCGATTCCAGAAACGGCCGGGTGCGCGCCGGGCGCACATTGGCGTACAGATCCAGCCCGATGCGAAAACCGGCCGAGACATTGCGCCCGCCTTTTTCGGGCGCCGGATAGTCGGCATGCGACTGCGTGCCCAGGATCACACCGCTGGCGCCGCGGGCACGTTGCAAGACTTCGTCGCGCAGCGTGGTGCCGTGCTTGGCCAAGCTGGCGAAGCCCACCTCGTCGAATTCAAAGCTCAAGCCCAGGCCGCGCGCACTGTTCGCGGCGTTCAACACGGTCAATGCGGCCGCAACGATTTCGGGGCCGATGCCGTCACCCGGCAATACAAGAAGGTTCATGTTCAGCTCCCGTCAAACGCCGGGCAGGGTATCGCTTCGCGCGGCCTCACTGCCGCCCCATTTCCGCGCGGCCCAGGCCGGCGCCGTCCACCTCTTGCGCGGGCGCCAGGGTCACCGTCACCTTGAACAGCGTGCCGGTGAATTCGAACGGCGCGGCGTAGTGCGACACCGGGCTGCCGCCGTCGCGCCCGATGTCCAGGCCCGACCAGGAAATCATGGTGTTGAAGCCGAAGCGCAATTCACCTTGCGCCACTTGCTCGGCACCGATCCACAGGCTGGCGCTGCGGCGCGAAGGGACCGACACACGGCCCACATGCGGCAGCGGCGGCGTCAGCACCATCGGGCCCAAGGCCATGCGAAACGCCAGCGCCTGCCGGCCCGCGGGCACGGGCAGTGTCGAACGCAGCACCTGGTGCACGCCGCCCACGTTCACGTCGTGCACCAGGTGGCCGCCTTGCAGGTAGAAGCTGTAGCCCGACGTGGCGTCACCATGGGCCAGCAGCACGCCTTCAGCGCCGCCTGGCGGGATCAAGACATCGGCGCATATCTCGTAGCTGCGTGCGCGCACATCGGGCGCCACGTCGCTGGGCAGGTGGCCCATGCCGGCGTGGAAGACGAACCGCGAACGCGCGCCCTGGGTGCGGCGCGCGTTCTCGGCAAAGCGCGGGCCGAAACGGTCGTCCAGCGGCAGCACCTGGTTGGCTTCAGCTTGCTGCCACCAAAGTGCCTTCAAACGTTGTAGGTGTTCGGGCACCTGCGCCGCCAAGTCGTGGTTCTCGGCGAAGTCTTGCTCCAGGTGGTAAAGCTCCCAGCGGTCATCTTCAAACGGCGTGCCGCTGGGGTGAAAGGCCACCGCCTTCCAGCCTTCATGCCAGATGCCGCGGTGGCCGAACATCTCGAACAACTGCGGTGTCGCGCGCAGCGGCATGTTTGATGTCTTCAAGCTGGCCGCGAAGCTTTCGCCGGTGATGGGCAACTGCGCCACGCCGTTGATCTGTGTGGGCGGCTGCACGCCGCACAGTTCAAGCAGCGTGGGCGCCAGGTCGCGCGCATGGCAAAAGCCGTGGCGCAACTCGCCATGCCCAGCAATGCCCTTCGGCCAGCTCAACACCAGCGGGTCGCGGATGCCGCCGCCATGCGTGTTTTGCTTGTAGCGCTTGAGCGGCGTGTTGGCCGCCATGGCCCAGCCCAGGGGAAAGTTGCTGTGCGTGTCGGGCCCGCCAATGTCTTCGATGCGGCGCAGCTTCTCAGCCAGGTCCTCGGGCCTGAAGTTATACGGCCCCATGGCGTTGACCATGCCCAGCGGCCCGCCTTCCTGGCTGGCGCCGTTGTCGCTGAGCACCAGTACGAGCGTGTCGTCAGCCAGGCCATTGGCGTGCAAATGCGCCATCAGGCGGCCGATTTGCGCGTCAGCATGTTCCAGCATCGCGGCGTAGGCGGCTTGCAGGCGGGTGAACAGGCGCTGCTCGTCGGCACTCAATTCGGCCCAGGCTTTCACGCCGTCGTTGCGCGGCGGCAGTTCGGTGCCGGGGGGCACGATGCCCAGTTCGATTTGCCGCGCCAGCCGCTCGCTGCGCTCCACATCCCAACCGTGCGCAAAGATCGCGTCGTATTTCAGGATCAACTCACGCGGCGCCTGGTGCGGCGCATGGCAGGCGCCAAAGGCCAGCCAGTGCAGAAAGGGCGCGTC
>JAYUHT010000389.1:0-4282 GCA_043766725.1 Burkholderiales bacterium
CGGCGCATGATGGCCAGCGCGCCATCGCCCATGTCGCCATAGCCCGTGACCACGCCCAGCTCAGCCCCGGCCACCTGCGCCCGGCCGGCCGTGCCACGCAACTGGCGCACCAGTTCCACCACATGGTTCAGGCCCCACACATGGGCCTGCGACAGCAGCCCGCCATGTGTGTTGGTGGGCAGCGCCCCGCCCAGGCGCAAGCGCCCTCCCTGCACGAAGGGGCCGCCCTCGCCCTTGGCGCAAAAGCCCATGTCTTCGAACTGGCGGATCACGGCGTAGGTGAAGCAGTCGTAGATCTCGGCCACTTGAATGTCGGCCGGCTTGCAGTCCGCCATGGCGAAGGCGCGCGGCGCGGCCTTGGCCAGGCCCAGGCTGGTCATGTCGGCACGCTGAGTGATGGAGCCGGGTGAATCTGGGTGGCCCTCGGCCACGCCGCTGATGAACACGCGGCGCTGCGGCAAGTCAGCCGCGGCTTCGCTGCTGCTGACGATGACGGCCGCGCCGCCATCGCTTTCCAGGCTGCAATCGAGCAGCCTGAAGGGGTCTGAAATCATGCGCGAGTTGCGGTGGTCTTCCAGCGTGATGGGTTTCTTCATCACCGCATTGCCGTTCAACAAAGCATGTTCGCGGCAAGCCACCGCCACTTCGCCAAACTGTTCCACCGTGGTGCCGTACAGCTCCATGTGGCGCCGCGCCATGGGCGCATAGAGCTGGGCCGGGGCGATGGCGCCCATCGGGTACTCGAACTCGGTGACGAAGTGGAACTGCGGCATCGAATGGATGCGCGCGCCGGCCTTGTGCACCGCCGCTGCCGAGATATTGCGGCCAAAGGTGATGAGCACATGATTGCAGGCACCACTGGCCACCGCAGCGGCGGCGCATTGCAGCGCCATCGCCGGGCTGGCGCCGCCATGCGGCACCACGGCCGAGAAGCGCAGGTCGGTGATGCCGAAGTTTTCAATGAAATCGTCAGCCGTGCCGCTGACGATGCCCACGGGAATGACGCCGTCGATTTGCGCGGGCTTCAAGCCGGCATCGGCAATCGCCTTCAAAGAGGCTTCGATTTGCAGCTCGAAGGCGCTCTTGCCGGCACCGCGCACATAGGCGGTTTCACCCACGCCGCTGACGCAAGCTTTGTCACGCAACCAGTCATGCCGCGGCACGTTGGGCTCCGGCGCTGTTCAAGGCTGGGTCAGGTGCGCGCTGCGCGGCCACGGCGCGCGCACGTTCACGGGCAAGTTGCTTGCGATAAAACGGCGGGTCGAGTTCCAGCGCATAGCGCGGGCTGCCCGGGAAGTGCCGGCGCAGGTAGGTTTGTTCTTCTTCCATCGTCTTGCGCATGGCGGCTTCGCTGGGTGCGGCAATGTCACCGCAGACCATGGCGGTGATCCACTCGGCCTGGTCGTCCATCATGCGGATGTTGCCGCCGCCGGCCACGTTGAACATGCCGGCGAAGTACAGGCCGCGCTGGCGCGGGTGCAGCATGCGCAGGTACAGCTCCAGCTTGTGGCCATTGAGCGGGCGCAGCGCCGGCGCCAGGAAGGGCAGGTCGACGCTGTAGCCGGTGCCGGCGATGATGGTGTCGAAACTCCGTGTGCTGCCGTCGACGAAGCGCACTTCGTTGCCGCTGACGGATTGAATGCCCGGTTTGGCGGTGATGCGGCTCCACACAAAGTGCTGCATCAGCGTGGTGTGGCTGGTGGGGTGGGTGCGGGTCTTGGGCGTGGTGAAGCCCCATTGCTCCATGCGGCCGTAGACCACGCGCACCAGCAGCTCGCGCATGGTGCGCTTCAGCGGCCAGGGCATCCAGGGCTTTTCTATTCTGCCCAGCACGCGCGAGGTGGGCACGCCGAACAGCATGCGCGGCATCACCAGCACCGGCGAGCGCGCGGCGATGGTGGTGCTTTGCGTGAGCACGCAGATGTCGGCCGCGATATCCACCGCACTGTTGCCCATGCCCACCACCAGCACACGCTTGTCACGAAACGGCTCGGGCACGCGGTAGCTGTGCGAATGCAGGTACTCGCCTTTGAAATCATCGCGCCATTCGGGGTGTGACAGCTTGCCCTGGTGGCCGCTGGCCACCACCACGGCGTCGAACTCTTCATGGCCACCGCCGCTGAGCTGCACTTGCCAGCGCTCGCCGCGTGGTGACACGTCTTCCACCTTGCTGTGGAAGCGGATGTGCGGCCGCACTTGGTAACGTTCGGCGTAAGCCTCCAGGTAGCGGCTCACCTGGGCATGATCGGGGTACAGCGGGCTGCCCGGCGGAAAGGCGAAGTCCTTGTACGCGGTGACCTTGGCTTCGGAATTCAGGTGCAGCGATTTGTAGGCCGGCGCCAGACCGCTGTCATTGTTGTAGACCCACAGGCCGCCCACCTTGCCGCCGACTTCAAAAACCACCACCTCCACGCCGCGCGCCAGCAGGTTCTTGGCCACACACAGGCCCGCCGCACCCGCACCGATCACGGCCACACGCCGTGCAGCTTGCGCAGGTGCAACGCTTGCGTTCACTTGGCGCTCGGCTCGAACCAGAAGTCCAGCACGTCGCCGGTGCGGTGCTCGGCGAACTTGGTGTCCACCCGCGTGCCCACCTTCAGCAACTGCGCGGCTTTGGCCGCGTCCTTCAGGTCGATGCCCTTGAAGAAGCCGCCGATAGCGGTGTCGGCGCCGTCGAGCTGCACATAGCCAAAGGCATAGGGCGGCGGCGGCAGGCCGTTGAATTCTTCATACACGATGGTGAAGGTTTCAATGCGCCCGCCTGGGCCCACTTCGACCCAATCGGTGGTGGGCACTAACGTTTGATCTGAGAAGGCGCGCGGCGGCACCAACACGCGGCCGGTGCTGCCGCAGCGGCGGCCGTAGATCTTGGCATGGTCGCGGATCTGCACGTAAAACCAGCTCGCGGTTTCGCCCAGGGCGTGGTTGTAGGTGATGTTCCAGGCCTCGCGGCGCTTCAAGAGTTCCATGATGTGTTCCTAGTCTTTATGCTTCTACGACCATCGTTCCGAAGAACTGGTGGTCACCGCCGTTGCCGCTGGCAATGCCCAGACGCGCGCCTTTGACCTGGTGGGCACCCGCCTTGCCCCACACCTGCAGCGCCACCTCGGCCACGCGGATCATGGCCGTGACCGCAATCGCGTTGGTGCACAGCACGCCGCCCGAGGGGTTGACCGGGATCTCGCCGCCAATTGAAAAGCGCCCCTGCTTCACCTGCGCCACCGACTCACCCAACCCGGCCAGGCCGGCGGCTTCGATCGAGTGGAACTCGGTGCTGGAGAACGGCGCATACAGCTCGGCCACATGCACCTGTTTTTGCGGGTCGGCGACGCCGGCCATGCGGAAGCTGCGCTCGAACGAGCCCTTCAGCGCGAACGCGTCGGCATGGTCGGCGGTGAAGCCGGTGCCCATGCGGTCGCCGATGTAGTAGCTCTCAGTGCAGTGGCCCAGGCCGGTGATCCACACCGCATCGAGCTTGCGGTCTTTGATGTACTTTTCGCTGGCCAGCACCATGGCGCCGCCGCCGCTGCTTTGCGGGCAGCAGTCCATCAACTTCACCGGCCAACTGATCATGCGCGAGTGCATCACCTCTTCCACCGAGGTGGTGTGGCGCAAATGCGCGTTCGGGTTGAGCGATGCATGTCTGCGGTTCTTCACCACCACCTCGGCCATGTCTTCTTGCGTCATGCCGTACTTTTCGGCATAGCGGATGGCCGACATGGCCAGCATGGTGATGGTGCCCAGCGGCAGCGAGCGCTCGTAGGTCGGGTCCCAAATCTTGTTAAGCACGGTTTGCGAATCGCCGCACTCGCCGACCTTGTCGGCGCCCGCCGTCATCACCACATCGCTGGCGCCGGCGGCGATGTGATAGTAGGCCGCGGCCACGCTGGAGATGCCCGTGGCGCCGCCCGTGTTGATGCGCAGGAAGCGCTTGTTGCGCCCGCCCACGGCGTCCACACCCAGCCGCTCGGCGTTGCCGATGCCCACCATGGCGTCGGGCGAGAGCGAATAGACGATAGAGTCAATATCGTCAAACGTTAGCTCCGGCCCGCGCATGGCTTGCACCACGGCTTCGCGCACCAGGTCAGGGTAACTGGCATCGTCGCGCCGCGGCTTGAACGCCGACTGGCCGATGCCGATGATTCCTACTCTCGGATTGCTCATTTCTTTCCTTGCAAGTCGTGCCCAAACACAACGACCGTTTGGTACATGTTGGCCGGGCCACTGGCGGCGTGAGCCAGGGCCAATTGGGTGTTGCTGATCTGGTGCTTGCCGGCCACGC
>JAYUHT010000390.1:0-11294 GCA_043766725.1 Burkholderiales bacterium
GCCGGCGGCGTCATCCAGCCGCGCACGGTGGGCGTCGACGTCGCGTATCGCTTCTGACGCGTGGGCTGAATCGCCATGCCAATGTCGTCGCGCACGCACCGCAGCACAGACTTCCGCCTTGCAAGCGGCGTCGTGCTGCGCGAGCTGAGCACGGCCTACACGAGCCTGGGCACGCTCAACGCCAACGGCACGAACGCGGTGCTGGTGCTGCACGGCTACACCACCGGGCCCGACATGCTGGAGCCCGGCGCCAGCGCGGCCGAAGGCTCGTGGAGCGAACTCGTCGGGCCGGGCCGGGCGATCGACAGCGATCGCTACTTCGTCGTCTGCCCGAACATGCGCGGCTCAAGCTACGGCTCAACCGGGCCGGCGAGCATCGATGCGGCGACCGGCCAGCCGTATGGCATCGACTTCCCGGCCATCACGCTCGAAGACATCGTCGCGGCGCAGAAGCGGCTGCTGGATGCGCTGGGCGTGAAACGCCTGGCCGCGGTGGCCGGGCCGTCGTTCGGCGGCTACCAGGCGCTGCAATGGGCGGTGAGTTATCCGCAGATGGTTGAACGTGTGGTGGCCGCTGTCAGCGCGCCATGCAACCCGCCAGGCGGCGTGACGTTGGCGCCGTTGCTCGAACTTCTGGCGCGCGAACCGGCTTGGAACGGCGGCCACCCGGCGCCGGGCGCGATGCTCGATTGGCTGACCCACCTGCGTGTCCAGACGCTGCTGCGCTACGGCGTTGATGCCGAGTTGAAGCCGCGCTGGCCTGACCTGAGCGCGCGTGCGGCCGAGTTGCAGCGCATGGCACGCGAGTGGGCCGGCAAATTCGACGCCGGGTCCTTGTTGACGCTGGCCCGCGCTGCCGCAGGGTTCGATCTGCGCGCGCGTCTGCACGAGATTTGCGCGCCGCTGCTGCTGGTGCTGTCGCGCACCGATACCGTCTTCGCGCCGCAACTGGCACGCCAGTTTGCGCCGCTGCTCGACGCGGCCGGCGCGCGCTGGTCGTACCTCGAACTCGACAGCGACAAGGGCCACTTCGCCTCCGGCGCCGATGCGCACCTGTGGTCCGGCGTGCTGCGCGAATTCATGGCCACCGCGCCGGCCGAATGGCGCTCGTGGGGCTTGCAGCGATGACGGCGCGGCGATCCCAACTTAACGCCTCTATCCATCGAGTCCACAAGCCGTGAACACCCACCATCTGCTCGACGCCGAGTTGGCCGCCGTCCTCGATCAACTGCCGGTGATGCCGCTCAGCGCCGCCACCCTGGGCGCCACGCGCGAGCGCGTCGCGCAAGTCACCGCGCTGCTCGCGTCGGTGACGCCGGCCTATCCGGGCATCGAAGACTTCGAGCGCCGCGTGCCCGGCCCGGCCGGCGCGCCCGAGGTGCGCGTGCGGGTGTATCGCCTGCGCGCGGCGCCATCGCCGCTGCCGGCCTTGCTGTGGATTCACGGCGGCGGCTATGTTGCCGGCAACCCCGAGTGCGATGACTGGGAAGTGAAGAAGATCGTCGATGCGGTCGGTTGCCTGGTGGTCGCGGTTGACTACCGCCTCGCGCCCGAAACAGCGTATCCCGGCCCACTCGAAGACTGCTACTGCGCGCTGAAGTGGTTGCATGGCCAAGCGCCAACCCTGGGTGTTGATCGCTCGCGCATCGGCATTGCCGGCATCAGCGCCGGTGGCGGCCTGTGCGCGGCCCTGGGCCTGCTGGCGCGCGACCGCGGTGAGGTGGCGTTGTGTTTACAGGCCCCGCTGCAACCGATGCTTGACGACCGCAGCGCATGCGAAAGCCATGCCGACCCCACGGCCGGCCAGTACGTCTGGACGCGCGAATACAACCACTTCGGCTGGTCATCGCTGCTCGGCCACGAGCCCGGCCGCGCAGGCGTGTCGCCCTATGCGGCGCCGGCGCGGGCCGACGATTTGAGCGGCCTGCCACCGACCTTCATTGCCACCGGCGCGCTCGACCTGTTCGTCGAAGAGAACATCGAGTACGCGCGGCTGGTGCGCGCGGGTGTGCCCGCCGAGCTGCATGTCTATGCCGGCGCCTGCCACGGCTTCAACCTGCTGACGCCCGCAGCGCGCATCGCGCAGGCCTATCAGCGCGACTTCATTGCGGCGCTGCGGCGCGGCTTCCGCGTTGATGCCGTTGCCGCAGCGCAGCCCGCGCCGAATGCCGAGCTGAATGCCGAACTGAAGGGCCAGCTCGCGCAGATGCTGCCCGGCATACCGGCGCAAGACCTGCCGCGCTTCGCGGCCAGCCTGGGCGGTGTCGAGCCCTACGGCCTGGGTGCCGACTCGCTGCCGCAAGACGGTGTGCCGCGCGGCAGGCTGAGTGCGCGCAGCTGTGCGCCGGGGCGCATCTACACCGGCGTGGCGCACGACTTCACGCTCTACGTCGCTGCGCAGGTTGATGCCACGCGGCCCGCAGCTCTGATCGTGTTCCAGGACGGCGCGCGCTACCTCGGCGCCGAGATCAACGCGCCGACGGTGCTCGACAACCTGATTGCCCAAGGCGTGCTGCCACCGATGGTCGCGCTGTTCGTCAACCCTGGCGCCACCGGCCCGGGGTTGCCGATCTACGGCGGCAGCGACAACCGCAGCGTCGAGTACGACAGCCTGGGCGATGCCTACGCGCGCTTCCTGCTCGAAGAATTGCTGCCCGATGCAACCCACGGCCTGAACATCAGCGCCGACCCCGCGCAGCGCGCCATCGTGGGCTTGAGCTCGGGCGGCATCTGCGCCTTCAACGCCACCTGGGAACGGCCGGGAGCCTTCGGCAGAGTGGTGAGCCACTGCGGCAGCTTTGTCGACATTCGCGGCGGGCATCAGCTGGCTTCAGCCGTGCGCCGCGCCGAGCCCAAGGCGCTGCGCATCTTTCTGCAAACCGGTGAGCACGACTTGAACATCGTGTTCGGCGATTGGGTGCACGCCAACCGCACGCTCGCCGCGGCGCTGGCTTACCGCGGCTATGACCACCGGCTCGTTGTCGGCAACGGCGGCCACTCGCTCGCGCATGGCGGCGCGATCTTCCCCGACACCTTGCGCTGGCTGTGGCGCGCCACCTCCTGAAAGTGCGCATGTCTGCGATTGCCCATCCCACCCTGCCCGTGGCGGTGCCGAGCACGGCCTACCGCAGCTACGTCCTGTTCGCACTGGCCGTGGTCGGCTTCATGTGCGCGGTGACAAGGTCGTGATCTCGATGTTCATGGAGCCGATCAAAAAGGAGTTCGGCCTCAGCGACACCCAGCTCGGCTTGCTCACGGGGCTGGCGTTCTCGGTCATGGGCGGCATCGCCTCGGTGCCGCTGGCGCGCTGGGCCGACCGGGGCAATCGCAAATGGATCATCGGCGGCAGCTTCGCGGTCTGGACCGTGATGACTGGCGCCTCGGGCGCGGCGACGAGCTTCGTGCAACTGCTCGCCGCGCGCGTTGGCGTGGGCATCGGCGAAGCCGGCTGCATCCCGGCCACGCACTCGATGCTCGGCGACTACTACCCGCGCGAACTGCGCCCGCACGCGCTGGCGGTGCATGGCGCGGGCACCTACCTGGGCCTGCTCGGCGGCATGCTCGGCGGCGGCATCCTGGTGCAGACGGTGGGCTGGCGCGCCGGCTTCATCTGGCTCGGCCTGGCGGGGCTGGCGCTGGCAGCGATTTTTCATTTCACGGTGCGCGAGCCGGCGCGTGTCGATGCGCTGGCGCACGCGCCGCTCGCCGCGGCTGAAGGGCTGTTCGCGCAGCTCGGCGACAAGCGCGCGTTCTGGCTGCTCGTCGCTGCGTTCTCGACCACCTCGCTCGCCGGCTCCTCGGTGATGGTCTGGCTGCCGAGCTACTTCGAGCGCGCGTTTGCGCTGTCGCCCATTCAGATCGGCCTCGGCCTGGGCCTGTGCCTGGGCGTGGCCACGGCGATCGGCGCTGTCGTCGGCGGCCGGCTCGGCGTGCGTCATGCGCGCAATTCCAGATCCTGGGGCGCGGGCTTCGCGGCCGGCGTGACGGTGCTGGTGATGCCGTTCTTCCTCGGCAGCTTCTACGCGCCCTGGCCGCTGCTGGCCTTCGCGCTGCTGTTCATGGCCTTCTTGCTCGCCGGCACCATCCTCGGGCCGGTGTTCTCGACGTTGCAGGATCTGGTGTCGCCGCATGCGCGCGCCACGGCGCTGGCGGTGGTCGCGCTGTTCGGCGTGCTCGTCGGCCAGGGCCTGGGCCCCTTGCTTGTGGGTGCGCTCAGCGACGCGCTGCGCGTGGAGGGCGCCAATGCCGACGGGCTGCGCACGGCGATGACGCTGGTCGCACTCGTCAACTTCCTCACCATCGGCATCTTCTGGTTGCTGAACCGGCGCATCCGTGTGTTGGCGGGTGAGGCCGCTGCGCGCAGGTGACACCGGCTCGATGCACTTCATCAACGAAATGTGGGTGCCCGTGATGGCGCTGTCGCGGCTTGAGCCAGAGGGACCGCAGCGGGTGGGGCCGCCACTCGGCGTGGAGGCCGAGGGCGTGCTGGTTGACTTGAAGTTGAGGGCAACGATCAGTTTGCCGCGAGGCCGACCGCCGTGGCCGGCAGGCCGGTCGTGACGGGAGCGGCGCTCAATTCACCGTCGCGCTCGATCGTGAACGAGGAGATCGTGAACACGCGCCCGTTGCGCACGAAAAGATGCCGGCCGTCGGCCGAGATTGCAGAATCGGCGGGGGACGAGCCAACTCCCGTTGAACCCGCCACAGCGGACACCAAATCGATGCGGCCGTCGCCCGCGATCGCGTAGCTGCTGACCGTTGAACTGCCGGTGTTTGACACGAAGCCGAACCGGCCATTGGGTGTGATCGCGATCCAGCAGGCAGCACTTTGCGTGTCAGGCACGGCGGCGCTGGCCACCAGGGGCGCTCAGGGTCAGACGAGTTGAAGCGATACGACGACACGGTGCTCGCGCCTGCTGCACCGCCCCAGGCTTCGGTGACCACCAATCGGTTACGGCGGTTGAAGGCGAAGCCGAACGGCGTCTGCCCCGGCGACGCGGTGAATGTTGGCACGCCAAGGCTGCCACTACCCGCAACGCGGTAGCTCAGCACGAGATTGGTGCCCTTCTCGCTGACGACGATCGTCTCGCCGTCGTCGCTGAAGCCGACTTGCGCAGGCGCGGTACCGCCCGCGGCCGAGAGGCCGCGCACACCGCCCGCGATCGGCAGCAGCTCGCCGTGCACGTTGCGCAAGCTGACCACGTTGCCGGCGCCGCCATCGTTCAGCACCACGACGATACCGTCGTGCTCGGTCACGCTGATCGGGTGCAGACCGCCTGACGGGCTGGTCTTGACCAGTTCGAGTCCGTGCTTGTGCAGACGGAAGCTTGACACTGAATTGCCGCCGGCATTGACGACGAAGACCCAGCGGCCATCGCCGCTCAGGGTCACAGCGCCTTGTGAGCCCAGGCCGGCGCCGCTGCCGACGTCGCCGGTGGGCAATGTGGCGTGCAGTGCGAGGCTGCCGTCGGCTTGGCGCATATAGGCCAACAGTGCGTTGCCCGAAGCGCTGTTGCTGCTGGTGAAGACTATGCCTGACAGGTAGCCCTCGGCATCGTGCACACGGGCGAAGGACAGCGTGGCAAAGCCGGCGAGGGCGAGGCTGGCGGCAAGCGTGCCCAGGCGGCGGCGAGAGAGGTTCATGAGAGGCTCCGGGTGTGTGGTTAAGACTTCATAGTCGCCCCCCGCCGAGACTCCTTACGTCTGCGCTGGCAACTCGCCCTCTTGCACACGCCAGCGGCAGTTCGTCTCAAGCCACTTTCCAAGGAAATCATCATCAACCGCAGCACGAAGGGGCCAACGACACGATGTAGAGCGACGGCACAGAGAAGGGCCGAAGCATCCCGCGGGCACTTCAGATCGAATTCCAGTCCTGCACACGGCGCATTGACCTTGCTGGCAGTTGGATCAGGGTTTGTGCGTATTTTTGCCAATTCCTTGTCACCTAATATGCGTTTGTATGGATATCCGGATTAACGGTTTTACTACCCGCCTCGCCGCCGGTCGCTTGCTCAAGGCACCAGAAAACTTCATCGACCCCGCCGGGGTGCGCCAAGTCTTTGCTGAAGGCAGGCAGGGCCGGCGCGATTTCATTCGCAGCGCCTTCGCCGCAGCCAGTGCCGCAGCCACCGCACCACTGGCCGCTGCCGCCGGCAACCCCGTGCCCGCATCGGGCGGCGACGCCAACGTCCTCGAACTGCCCGAGCACAGCCTGGGCCTGGGCCAGCCCGTGGCCACCGAGGGCTATGGCAAGCCGTCAAAGTACGAAGGCAATGTGCAGCGCCGGCGCAGCCCGGGGCTGACGCAGACCACGCAGTCATCGGTGTCGTTCGCCCCGCTGCAATCGCTGTTCGGCATCGTCACGCCCAGCGGCTTGCACTTCGAGCGCCACCACCAGGGCTGGTGGGACATCGACCCGTCCAAGCACCGTCTCATGCTCAACGGGTCTGACGCCAAGATCATGCGCGGGCCCATGGTCTTCACCATGGACGAGCTGATGCGCCTGCCCTCGGTGAGCCGCTTTCATTTCATCGAATGCGGCGCCAACACCGGCATGGAGTGGGGCAACGTGGCGGTGCCGACCTGCCAGTACAGCCACGGCATGCTCAGTTGCAGTGAATTCACCGGCGTGCCGCTGAAGGTGTTGTTCGACATGGCCGGCGTTGACTACAAACGCGCCCGCTTCGTGCTGGGTGAGGGCGCCGATGGTGCTTCGCTGACACGCACCGTGCCGATGGAGCTGGTGGAAAGCGGCGAGGTCTTCGTCGCCTACGGCCAGAACGGCGAAATGCTGCGCCCGGAACAAGGCTACCCGCTGCGCCTGGTGGTGCCGGGCGTGCAGGGCGTGAGCTGGGTCAAGTACCTGCGCCGCATCGAGGTGGGCGACCAACCCTATGGCACCAAGGATGAAGTTATTCACTACCTCGACCTGATGCCTGGCGGCCTGCACCGCCAGTACACCAGCACGCAAGAATGCAAGAGCGTCATCACCACGCCATCGGGCGGCCAGGTGTTGCTCGACCAAGGTTTCTACAACATCAGCGGGCTGGCCTGGTCGGGCCGCGGCAAGGTCAAGCGCGTGGATGTGTCGGTCGATGGTGGGCGCAACTGGCGCGCCGCGCGGCTTGAAAGCCCGGTGCTGAGCAAGTGCCTCACGCGCTTCAACATTGACTGGGTCTGGGACGGCAAGGCCACGCTGGTGCAAAGCCGCGCCACCGACGAGAGCGGCTATGTGCAGCCCAGCTACCAGCAACTGCGCGCCGTGCGCGGCTCGCGTTCGATCTATCACAACCATGCCATCCAGACCTGGCTGGTGCAAGACAGCGGCGAGGTCAAGAATGTCCAGTTGGCGTGAGCTGGCTTTGGCCTTGGTGATGCTGAAGCTGCTGCTGGCGGCCGGCGCGGCGTGGGCGCAGCCAGCGGCTTACCCGGGTGTGGGCCGTGCCGCCACGGCCAAGGAAATTGCCGCCTGGGACATCGACGTGCGGCCCGACTTCAAAGGCCTGCCCAAGGGCGCGGGCAGTGTGGCCAAGGGCATGGCCGTGTGGGAAAGCAGGTGCGCGTCTTGCCACGGCATCTTTGGCGAAAGCAACGAAGTCTTCAGCCCGATCGTCGGCGGCACCACTCAGGCAGATATGGTGAGCGGCCGTGTGGCGCGGCTGAACGACCCGTCGTTCCCGGGCCGCACCACGCTGATGAAGCTGTCCAGCCTGTCCACGCTGTGGGACTACATCAACCGCGCCATGCCGTGGGCGCAACCGAAGTCGCTCTCGGTCGAAGAGGTTTATGCCGTCACGGCCTACATCCTCAGCCTGGCTGATGTGCTGCCTGCCGACTTCACGCTGAGCGACGCCAACATCGCCGAGGTGCAAAAACGCTTGCCCAACCGCAACGGCACCACCACCGAGCATGCGCTTTGGCCCGGCTCCAGCTTGGCCAAGCGCAAGCCCGATGTGCTGGCCCTGGCCTGCATGAAAGACTGCGCGGGGCCACCCAAGCTGGCTTCGTTCCTGCCCGATTTCGCGCGCGATTCACACGGCAACCTGGCCGAGCAAAACCGCGCCGTCGGTGCGCAGCATGGCGCCGACACATCCAGGCCGGGGTTGGCAACGCCTGTGCAGCCCGCCGCGGCCACGGCAGTCCCCGCGCCTGCCGCACAAGACCCGAATGCGCCGCCGCCGGCTGCCACTGCTGCCATCGCCTTGACACAGAAATACGGCTGCATGGCCTGTCACAGCATGGAGAACAAACTGATTGGCCCCAGCTTGCGCGACATCTCCAACAAGCACGCCGGCCGTGCCGATGTGGTGGACTACCTCGCTGCGAAGATCAAGGCCGGTGGCTCAGGCGTTTGGGGCGCGATGCCCATGCCGGCGCAGGCACTGAGTGAGGCCGAGGCCAGGTTGATTGCCCAATGGTTGGCGCAGGGCATGAAGAAGTGACTCCAACGCACCGCCCAAATGGGCCACGGAGCCACCCGCTTGCCAAAGCTTAAAGTTCATCACTACGATATTCGGATCAAGGAGAACGAAATGCAGACCCGTCGAGCAATGCTTTCTCATTCGGCCACGGTGGCGGCGCTGCTCGCTGCCGTGGGCGTTTTGCCTGGGCTGGCGCACGCCCAAGCCGCGGGCTACAACACCACAGCCTTCGCTGCCAAGACCATGCCCGAGCTGATGAAGGCCCTGGGCGCGGGCACACCGGCCGAGAGCAAAGACGTCACCATCACCGGCCCGGACATTGCTGAAAACGGTGCCGTGGTGCCCATTGGCGCCGCCAGCACATTGCCGGGTGTGAAGCGCCTGTTGCTGTTGGTGGAAAAGAACCCCGCCATGCTGGCCGCGGTGTTCGATGTCACCGACGCCATCGAGGCCAACATTTCCACGCGCGTGAAGATGGGCCAGTCGTCGAACGTCTATGCCGTGGCCATCATGAACGACGGCAAGGTGCTGTTTGCGCAGAAGGAAGTCAAGGTCACGCTCGGTGGCTGTGGCGGCTGAATTCAAACGTTAATTGAAGGAGATCAACATGGCAGACCCGATGCGCATTCGCGCTCAAGTTGCTGGCGACAAGGCCACCGTGCGTGTGCTGATGAGCCACGAAATGGAAACCGGCCTGCGCAAAGACGCCGCCGGCAAGGTCATTCCGGCCTGGCACATCCAGGACGTCACAGCGCAGCTCAACGGCAAGACGGTGATGACGGCGCAATGGGGCCCGGCGGTGTCAAAAAACCCGTTCATGCAGTTCGTGGTCAAGGGCGCCAAGGCGGGTGACAAGGTCAGCGTGAGCTGGGTTGATAACAAGGGTGACAAGCGCACCGATGAGGCCGTTGTTTCCTGAGCCGGGCCACGCATCACACGGACGCCAACGCATGAAAACAATCCTGGTGGTGAGTGCCGCGCTGCTGTCCCTGGCAGCCACGGCGCAAACCAAATCGGCCGCCGATGGCATCGCCGAGTACCGCAAGATGCTCGAAGACGGCAACCCCGCCGAACTGTTCGAGGCCAAAGGCGAGGCCTTGTGGGCACAAAGGCGCGGGCCGAAGAATGCCTCGCTCGAACGCTGCGACTTGGGCAAGGGGCCGGGCGTGGTGAAGGGCGCTTTCGTCGAGCTGCCACGCTACTTTGCTGACACCCAGCGCGTGCAGGACCTGGAGTCGCGCCTGTTGACCTGCATGGAGACCTTGCAGGGCTTCAATGCCGCCGAGATTGCCAGCACACCGTTCGGCCGCGGCGAGCAAGTCAACATCGAAGGCTATGTGGCCTGGGTCTCGGCTGCGTCGCGCGGCATGAAATTCAACCTGCCGCAAGGCCATGCCGAAGAACGCAAGATGGCCGAGCTTGGCAAGCGCGCGTTCTTCTACCGCGCCGGGCCGTACGACTTTTCCTGCGCCTCGTGTCATGGCGAAGCGGGCAAGCGCATCCGCATGCAAGACCTGCCTGAGCTGACCAAGAACCCTGGCGACGGCATCGGCTACGCCGCCTGGCCCGCCTACCGCGTGAGCAGCGGCGAAATGTGGGGCATGCAGCGCCGGCTCAACGATTGCTATCGCCAGCAGCGCTTTCCGTTCCCGGGCTATGCGTCCGATGTGACGATCGCGCTTTCAGCCTACATGGGCGTCAATGCCCAGGGTGCGGTATCGGTGGCACCGGCGCTCAAACGCTGAAGAGCAAATCAGATGATCAACACAAAACTGGGTTTGTTCGCCGCCGCGCTGTGGGCGTTTGCCGGTTGCGCCGCGGTGGCTCCGGCGCCCAACTACGACGCGCTGATGGCCGACATGATGAAGGCCTCGTTCCGCGACCAGGGCATCGCCACGGTCGAGCGCTTGCAGCAAGACGCCTCGAACGACGAATGCTCCAAGGCACAGGGCAAAGACCTGCCCGAGGCCCGCGTCAAAGCGATTGAAGCGGCCAACCTGGCGACGGTGAAGATGCCGGCTGACGGCGCCTTCATCGGCGACTGGCGCGAAGGCGAAAAGCTGGCGCAGAACGGCCGCGGCATGACCTGGAGCGACGCCTCCGCCGCCACCAGCGCCAACGGCGGCAACTGCTACAACTGCCACCAGCTTGCCAAGGCCGAGATCTCCTTCGGCACCATCGGCCCCAGCCTGTACGAGTACGGCAAGGTTCGCGGCGTGGCCGACCCGGCCAGCGTGGCGGCCAAGCCCATCGTTGAATACACCTGGGGCAAGCTGTACAACGCCAAGGCCTACAACGCCTGTTCGGGCATGCCGCGTTTTGGCCACGGCAAGATGCTCGACGAAGCTCAGCTCAAGCACCTGATGGCCTTGCTGCTCGACCCGAAGTCACCGGTCAACCAGTAGCGCTCCACGGCAGCCCGCGCCCGCGGGTTTGTTTTAAAACAGCATATTCTTCATTGCGGAACCATGAATCTTTCGAAGCGTGAGTTCGCACAGGTCTTGGGCGCCGCCTCGGTGGCCGGCATGGGCTTGGGCCGCTATGCCGATGCCGACGCCGCTACCGCGCAGCGCGGCCTGTACGACATCGCCCCGTTCGGCAATGTGTCGTTCCTGCACATGACCGACTGCCATGCGCAACTCAAGCCGACCTACTTCCGCGAGCCCAGTGTCAACCTCGGTGTGGGCTCGATGCAGGGCGAGTTGCCGCACCTGGTGGGCGAAGCGCTGTTGCGCCGTGCCGGCGTGCGGCCCGGCACGGCATTGGCCCACGGCTACAGCATGGTCAACTTCGAGCAAGCGGCGCGCCGCTATGGCCGGGTGGGCGGCTTCGCGCACCTGGCCACGCTGGTGAAGCAACTCAAGGCCAGCCGGC
>JAYUHT010000391.1:0-11283 GCA_043766725.1 Burkholderiales bacterium
GGTGGTCGGCGCCGGCCCGGTCGGTCTGACCCTGGCCATCGACCTGGCGCAGCGCGGTGTTCCGGTGGTGCTGCTCGACAACGACGACACGCTGTCGTCCGGCTCGCGTGCGATCTGTTTCGCCCAGCGCACGCTGGACATCTTCGACCGTCTGGGCTGCGCCGACCGCATGGTGGCCAAGGGGGTGTCGTGGAATGTCGGCAGGGTGTTCTTCAAGCAGGAACAGATCTACAGCTTCGACCTGCTGCCCGAAGCCGGCCAGGCGCGGCCGGCCTTCATCAACCTGCAGCAGTATTACGTCGAAGGCTATCTGGCCGAGCGGGCCGCGCAACTGGCGCTGATCGGCCTGCGCTGGAAGAATGCGGTGGTCGGCGTGGCGCAACACGCCGACCATGTGACCTTGACGATCGAGACGCCCGACGGGCCCTACGAACTGGAGGCCGATTTCGTGGCGGCCTGCGATGGCGCCCGCTCGGCGATGCGCCGGCTCATCGGGCAGGAGAGCAAGGGCCGCGTTTTTCGCGACCGCTTCCTGATCGCCGATGTGAGGATCGTCGAAGAGAGGGTCGTCAAAGAGAGGGTCGTCAAAGAGAGGGTCGTCGAAGAGAGGGTCGTCGAAGAGAGGGTCGCCGATGCAGAAATCGAGACAGGCGCGCCGGCCGAGCGCTGGTTCTGGTTCGACCCTTCGTTCCACCCGAACCGGAGCGTGCTGTTGCACCGCCAGCCCGACGGCATCTGGCGCATCGACTTCCAGCTCGGCTGGGACGCCGATCCGATCGAAGCGAAGAAGCCCGAGAACATCATGGCGCGCGTGCAGGCGCTGCTGGCGCATTCATCGATGAAGGGTGCTGCTTTCGAGCTCGAATGGGCCAGCGTCTACACCTTTGCGTGCCAGCGCATGGCGCACTTCCGTCACGGCCGCGTGATCTTCGCCGGCGACGCAGCGCACGGCGTCTCGCCCTTCGGTGCGCGCGGCGCGAACTCCGGCGTGCAGGACGCCGAGAACCTGGCGTGGAAGCTGGCCGCCGTGGTCGGCGGGCACGCGCCCGATGCGCTGCTCAGCACCTACGCCAGCGAACGCGGAGCGGCGGCGGATGAGAACATCTTGAACTCGACCCGCGCCACCGACTTCATCACGCCCGAGAGCACCGCGAGCCGCCTGTTTCGTGATGCCGTGCTCAGCCTGGCGCGCGAGCACGCCTTCGCGCGCAGCCTGGTCAACAGCGGGCGGCTGTCGGTGCCGGCCGTGTTGACGGATTCACCTTTGAACACACCTGACGTGGATTCGTTCAAGGGTCAACTGGTACCCGGCGCCGTGGCGGCCGATGCGCCGGTTTCGGCCAGCAATGGCGCACCCTGGTTGCTGCAACACTTGCACGGCAACGGCTTCACGCTGCTGCTGTGGAGCGACGACGCTGCGCATGATGCAACCTTGAACGCGGCCGCACAGGCCGTCACCCCCACGCAATTGCTGCGCATCGGCCAGGCTGCGCTGCAAGACCCGCAAGGCCTGCTGCAACAGCGCTACGACGCGCAGCCCGGCACGGCCTACCTGCTGCGGCCCGATCAACACATCTGTGCGCGCTGGCGTGAACCCACGCCGGCCGCGGTGCAGGCGGCGCTGCGCCGCGCGCTGGCGCACCCCGCGAATGGATGAAGGCACCATGACGCTGATCACCACCCCCAACCTGCAAGCACCCGATGATTTCTATGAAGCGCTGATCGACACCCATCGCGATCTCGCAGAACCCGCCAGCCATGCCCTGAATGCGCGCCTGGTACTGCTGCTGGCCAACCACATCGGCGACCCGGCCGTGCTGCGCGAAGCGCTGGCCGCGGCGCGGGCGGGTGCCATGGAGCCAACGTCATGACCCTTCAGTATCAAAGCGGCTTTGGCAATGAATTCGCCAGCGAGGCCGTTCCCGGCGCCTTGCCGCAGGGGCGCAACAGCCCGCAGCGGGTGGCGCATGGCCTGTATGCCGAGCAGTTTTCAGGCACGGCGTTCACGGCGCCGCGCGCCGCCAACTTGCGCAGTTGGTTGTACCGGCGCCAGCCTTCGGTGGTGTGCGGCGGCTACACGCCGTTTCAGCAGCCGCTGTGGACGAGCGGGGCGGCAGGCGGTGTGGCGGTGCCGCCCGACCCACTGCGCTGGGCCGCGCCGGCCATGCCGCTGGCGCCCACCGACTTCATCGCCGGCCTGCGCACGATGTGCGCCAACGGCGAGCCCGACGCCCAGAGCGGCCTGGCCGCGTTGGTCTATGTGGCCAACCAGTCGATGCAGCGGCGCGCGCTCGTCAACGCAGACGGCGAGATGCTGCTGGTGCCGCAACAAGGCCGCCTGCTGTTAACGACCGAGATGGGCATGTTGGACGTGGCGCCGGGCGAGATTGCGGTCATCCCGCGCGGGCTGGCTTTCAGCGTCGGCCTGCCGGATGGCGCGTCGCGCGGCTACGTGGCCGAGAACTACGGCGCGGCGTTTCGGCTGCCTGAACTCGGCCCGATCGGCGCCAACGGCCTGGCCAATGCGCGCGACTTCCTGGCGCCGGTGGCGGCATTCGAACCAGGCGACGGCGCCTACCAACTGATCAAGAAGACCGGCGCCCGCCTGTGGCGCGCCACGCAAACCCACACGCCGTTCAACGTGGCGGCCTGGCATGGCAACCTGGTGCCCTATAAGTACGACACGGCGCGTTTCATGACGATAGCCAGTGTGAGCTTCGACCACCCCGACCCCAGCATCTTCACCGTGCTGACCAGCCCGAGCGACACACCGGGCACGGCGAACTGCGACTTCGTGATCTTCCCGCCGCGCTGGATGGTGAGTGAGGACACCTTCCGCCCGCCCTGGTATCACCGCAACCTGATGAGCGAATTCATGGGCCTGGTGCAGGGCCGGTACGACGCCAAGGCAGAGAGCTTTGTGCCGGGCGCGGCATCGCTGCACAACTGCATGGTGCCGCACGGGCCGGATAGCGATGCTTTTGTTAACGCTTCAAATGCGCCAATGGTGCCGCACAAGCTCGACCACACCCTGGCCTTCATGTTCGAAAGCCGCTGGCGCTTCGTGCCCACGGCCTTTGCAATGAACAGCGGCTTGCTCGATACCCGCTACGCCGAATGCTGGGCCGGGCTGAAGGATCAGTTCAAGGCGTAGCCAGCAGTTCGGCCACGGCGGCGTGGCCGGCCTGCGCGGCGATCTGCTGCGCGGTGAAGCCGCGGTCGTCGCGCGCGTCGCGTTTGGCGCCGCGTTGCAGCAGCAGCGCCACCACCTCGGCATGGCCCTGGCCGGCGGCCCACATCAGCGCGCTGAGCTGGTGCTCATAGGCGGCGTTCACGTCAGCGCCATGGTCCAGCAGCACGGCCACGGCGTCGCGCTGGCCCTGGCCGGCGGCGTACACCATGGCCGGCTTGTTCATGCGGTCTTGCGGCTCGCTGCGCGCGCCGGCTTGCAGCAAGGCGCGCATCAGCTCGGCATGGCCGCCGTAGCTGGCGGCCATCAGCGGCGTCACCTTCTCAAGCGAGGCCAGGTTCACATCGGCCCCGGCCTTCAACATGCTTTGGGCCATGGCCAGGTGCCCCTTTTCCGCTGCCAGCAGCAAAGCTGTTTTGCCCAGGCGGTTGCGTGAATTCGGCGCCGCGCCGCGGGCCACCGCGCGTTGCAGCGCCGTCAGGTCACCCTGTCTCGCGGCGACCAGCAACTGGGCGTTCAAGTTCGGGTTGGTGGCGGTCTGCGACCAGGCTGGTGCCTGGGCCAGCAACAAGGCCAGCATCACGGCCAAGAAGTGGCCAGGCCTGAGAAAACGAGGAAAGTTGAGCACCATCAGACCTGCCATTCACTGCACCTTTGCACCCGCGGACATCGGGTCTACCCAGCGTTGCATTCTGGCGTGCCCTGGTTATGCTGCAACAAGAGGTTACGCGCGACCCGTGCGCATGCACGAAGGTGAATGTCCAAGCCGAACCCTCCACGCAACCTCATTGCCAAACCTCAAATCAAGCTGAAGGAGACTCGCATGCAAGGCATTCAATCATGGCCACGCGGTGCCGCAAGGTGCCTGGTGCTGGCGCTGGGCCTGGCCGCAAGCAGCGCCATGGCGCAAGAGATTCAAGGGGGTGCCGCCCCCACCGGCTCGCCGGTGCCCAAGACGGTGTCGGTGTCGCAGGCGCAACTCAGCGCCGCGAGCAGCGACGCTCGCAACTTCCTGCACTCGAACATGAACTATGCGCAGACCCGGTACTACCCGGCCGCGCAGATCAACACCAAGAACGTGGGCAAGTTGAAGCCCGCGTTCATCGTGCAAACCGAAGTGCTGGAATCGATGGAAACCGCGCCCATCGTGGTCGACGGCATCATGTACTTGACGACCTCGTACAACCACGTTTACGCGGTGGATGCGGCCACCGGCAAGGAGTTCTGGCACTACAAGCACAAGATGGGGGCGGTGACCACGTATTGCTGCGGCCCGAACAACCGCGGCGTGGCGATCATGAATGACCGCCTGTACATGGGCACGCTCGATGCCAAGATCGTGGCGCTCGACGCCAAGACCGGCAAGCTGCTGTGGTCCACGCAAATTGCCGACCCCGAACTCGGCTATTCCGAGACCATGGCCCCGGTGGCCGTGAACGGCAAGATCCTGATCGGCACCAACGGCGGCGAATACGGCGTGCGCGGCTTCTTGAAGGCCTATGACGCGAACGACGGCAAGCTGCTGTGGACGCACTACAGCATCCCTGAGAAAGGCCACGAAGGCGTGTGGGCGGTGAACGATGCCACCGGCCGCAACATGCTGCGCGACATCGCAGCCGAAAAGAAGCAGTTGGCTGACAAGGGCGGCGACTTCTACAAGACCCTGGGTGGCGGCGTGTGGATGGCACCGGCGGTGGACCTGGAAACCAACACCGTGTTCTACGTGGCCGGCAACCCCAGCCCCGACCTCTACGGTGCTGAGCGCCCGGGCGACAACCTGTATACCAACTCCATGGTCGCCATCGACCTGAACAGCGGCAACTACAAGTGGCACTACCAGTACATCGCGCACGATGTGTGGGACCTGGACGCTGTTTCGCCCGTCATCCTCACCGAAGCCAAGGGCAAGAACGGCAAGATGGTGAAGGTGGCCATCCACGGCGGCAAGACAGGCCATGTGTATGTGCACGACCGCGCCACCGGTGAGCTGATCCGTTTCAGTGAAGCCATGATCCCGCAAGAGAACATGTGGGTGCTGCCCACGAAGGACGGCAAGCGCATGCTGCCCGGCGCCAACGGCGGTGTGGAATGGAGCCCGATGGCGGTGAACCCCAAGCACCGCCTGGCTTATGCCGCCAACCTGCACCAGCCCATGACGTATCACGTTGAAGAAGCCAAGTACCCCGGCGGCAAGCTGTGGCTGGGTGGCGCGTTCAAGGTCGTGCCGGGTGAAAAGCAATGGGGCCGTCTGTCCGCCGTCAACCTCGACACCGGCAAGCTGGCCTGGAAGTTCGATACCGATCAGCCCTTGATCGGCGGCGTGCTGGCCACGGCGGGCGACCTGGTCTTCAACGGCGAAGGCAACGGCCTGTTCCGCGCCTTTGATGCCAAGACCGGCAAGATGCTGTGGCAGTACCAGTGCGGTGCCGGCGTGAACGCGCCGGCGGTGTCGTACATGGTGGGCGGCAAGCAGTATGTGGCCGTGGCCGCGGGCGGCAACACCCAGCTTGATTTCAAGCGTGGCAATTCGGTGATCGTGTTCGCGCTGCCTTGATTCGGCATCTAACTTCACTTTGAACAGGCCCCGGCGGCGACGCCGGGGCCGTTTTACATTTCGCTCATGAAACTCATCCTCACGGCATTGTTCGTTGCGTCATGTGGGCTGGCCGCAACGCCTGGCCAGGCCCAGCCCGTGCCAGCCAAAGCACAGCCCTGCGAGGCCTGCCACGGCCCGGCAGGCAACGCGACCATCACCACCTTCCCCATCCTGGCTGGGCAAACCGCGCGCTACATCTACCTGCAACTGCGCGACTTTCAGGAAGGCCGGCGCGATGACCCGTCGATGACCGCTATGGTCAAAGACCTGAGCCGCGACGACATGCGCGAGCTGGCCGACTATTTCTCCAAGCAAAAGCCCAAGCCGATCAGCTTCAAGGTTGACCCTGACAAGGCTCGTCTAGGCAAGCTCAAGGCCGATGAGACGCTGTGCACCATGTGTCATTTGGGCGGCTTTGCCGGGCAGAACGAAATCCCACGCGCCGCGGGGCAGCACTACGACTACACCGTTAAACAACTGCGCGACTTCAAGGCGCGCAAGCGCACCAACGACGCCGGCAACATGACCGCCGTGTCGCGCACGCTGAACGAGGCCGACATCGACAACCTGGCGCATTACCTGGCCGGTTTGTAAGCCGCGGCATTGCTTCGCGGGGCCTGCGGCCGCGGGGGCCTGCCCCGCCGTTCGTGAACCAGGTCGCACTTCAGCGCCAGCCTCCCCGCGGCGCGGGGGTGCACAACGCGGCGGCTGATTTCTACAGTGCCACCCATCGCAGCCACTCCCGGTTGCTTGCATGGAGCACTCAAGATGAACCGCCCTCGTTTCGCCGCCACACTGGCCGCTTTCGCCCTGGCCGCCACGGCCGCCCTGCCCGCTTCGGCCGACACGCTGAAGTTGCTGACCACCAGCCAGGGTCACCAGAACGTCGACACCAGCATGACCGGCCTGGAAGCCGTGGGGCAGTACGTGGCGCAGTGGAACGGCAGCACGTTCCTCACCTACTGCACCGACCTGTTCGAGCCCTTCGCCTTCAACGTCAGCTACACCGACTACGCCCCCGCGGCCACCGGCTCAGCCGGTGGTTTCACCGCGCGCCAGGCCGACTTGCTGGGCAGGCTGTACACCGTGGCCGACAACGGCGGCAGCGCCAAAGTCGACACGCTCGACGAGACCGTCGCGTTCCAGCTTTCGGTGTGGGAGATCATCAACGAAACCGCATCCAGCCTGCGCGTCAGCGGCAGCAACAAGGGCGTGTTCTTTGCTGAGAGCGGCGCCACCAGCAATCAACTGAGCCTGGCCAACGGTTGGCTGGACGCGATTGGTGACGCGCGCAGCAGCGCTTTCAGCGTGACCCGCCTGCACAGCAACGGCCACCAGGACATGCTCACCGTCACCGCCGTGCCCGAGCCCTCCACCTATGCCATGCTGCTGGCTGGCCTGGGGGCCATGGGTTTCATCAGCCGGCGCCGCGCTTCGCGCTGAACCACACCGTTTTCCGCTTGGGGCAATTGGCGGCCAGCTTGGCCGCCTTTTTTCGTCTGTGTACAAGGTGCGTTGTGGCGCGCCGGTTCTAAGATGGCAGCCACCTTCGCCACGGAGCCCGCATGAACACCTTACTTCGATGCCTGGCAGCGCTGCTGCTGTGCGCCGCCTCGCTGAGTGCCGGCGCGCAGGCGCGCAGTCTGCGCATCGCCACGGCCTTCGACCCGCAAACCATGGATCCGCAGGCCCTGGCCTTGCTGTACCACACGCGGGTCGTGTACCAACTCTACGAGTCGCTGGTCAACCGCGACCAAAACTTCCAGCTTGAGCCGGCACTGGCGCTGGAATGGCGCAACCTGAACGCCAGCACCTGGCGCTTCAAGCTGCGCCCCGGCGTGAGTTTTCACGATGGCTCACCGATGACCGCCGACGATGTGGTTTTCACCATCGAGCGCACCTTGCAAGCGCCATCGCAACGCGCGTTCCAGCTCAAGGGCGTGACCGGTGCGAAGAAGGTGGATGCGCTCACGGTGGACATCGAACTGGCCACGCCCGACGCCGTGCTGCCCGAGAAGCTGCAATACATCGGCATCATGAGCCAGGCCTGGGCCAAAAAGCATGGCGTGGAAAAGGCGCAAGACTTCAACGGCAAGCAAGAGACCCACGCTGTGCGCAACGCCAACGGCACGGGTGCCTTCATGCTGGAGCGCTACGAGCCCGATGTGAAGACCGTGCTCAAGCGCAACCCGCGCTGGTGGGGCTGGGCAGACAAGCGCGCCGGCAATGTCGATGAAGTGACCTGGATCACCATCAAGGCCGACGCCACGCGCCTGGCCGCCCTGGCCTCGGGCGAGGTCGACCTGGTGATGGACCCACCCTACCAAGACATCGAGCGGCTGAAGAAAGAGCCACGCATCACGCTGTCACAAACCGCCGACATCGGCCAGCAATACCTCACCTTCGACCAGGCGCGCGACGAGCTGGTCGAAGGCAGCGTGAAAGACCGCAACCCGTTCAAAGACCTGCGCGTGCGCCGCGCGGTCTACCAGGCGATCAATGTCGACCTCATCATCAGCAAGGTGCTGCGCGGTGCCGCCGTGCCCACCGGAGCGTTCCTGTCTACCAAGGTCGATGGCTCGTTGCCCGAGCTGGACAAACGCCTGCCGTTCGACCCCGCCAAGGCCCGCGCCCTGCTCGCCGAAGCCGGCTACCCGCAGGGCTTTGCGGTGACGCTGGATTGCGTGAACGTGGCCTGGCGCGAGAACGTCTGCCTGGCGATATCAGGCATGCTGTCGCAGGTGGGCATCCGCACGCAACTGCGTGCCTCGCCCACCAACCAGTTCTTCCCCAAGCTCAGTCAGGGCACGGCCAGCTTCATCGAATACGGCTGGACGGCCAGCCCCGACGCCTGGCAATCCCTCAATGGCTTATTTCGAACGTTTGACAAGAGTGGCCTGGGCACCTTCAACGCCGGGCGCTATTCCAACCCCAAGCTCGACACGCTGATCGACAACATCCGCGTTGAGCCTGACCTGACGCGCCGGCGCGCCATGGTCGGTGTGGCGCTGCGCCTGGTGGGTGATGACCTACCCTACATCCCACTGTACCGCCGCGTGCTCACCTGGGCCATGCACAGCAAGGTCAGCCTCACGCAATGGCCGAATGATTCGCTGGAACTGCGGTGGGTGAAGATCAAGTAACGCCGCGGCGCGGTGTGTGGCATGCAGCCTGGCGCGCAGTTTGGCGCTATGGCTGGGCGGCCCCGGCCAGTGTGCTGGGTTTGATGTTCGCCGTGCCGGCCATGTTGTTTGGAGCACGCGCCAGGCGGGTGGCCGGCACGCTGGAAGTGGGCGGGGGTGCTTTGTGCCGCTGCGTTGCACGCTGGGGCGGCTTTCACGCCATCACGCTGGGCCATGTGATCCTGGGCCGGCATGGCCATGACTTGGCCCGGCTGCGCTGCCATGAACAGGTGCACGTGCGGCAGTACGAGCGCTTTGGTGGGCTGATGTTGTTGCTCTACCCCTTGGCCGGCGCTTGGGCGCTGCTGCGCGGGCGACGGGCGTATTGGGACAACCGGTTTGAGCGCCAGGCTCGGTATGGTGAGGCGTTGGCGCGGCGCGTTTCCCGAAACGCTCTCCCATGACGAGCGGAGCGAGCCGAGGGCGTCGGGTGGCCGACTACGCTCGTGTCCCCCGGCATCGGCCCTCCGGGCCGCTGCCTCCTCCGCCGGCCACCCAACACCCTCGGCAGGCACCAACGGTGGCGGGGGTAACGATCGAGAAGATTCACTGCCTCAGGATCAGGTCGGTGGGGCGTGCTGCGTAGCGAAGTAAAGAAGGAGGAAACAGTTCCGAAGGAACTGTTTTCGGGTGACATGAGCGTAGCAGCGCGCCCCGCCGGCCTGATCCCGCTCCAATGTAGCCGGCCCATACCCAGGTAGAGCTGAGTCACGCCAACAACCGCGCCTCAGCCTCCCGCACCACCCGCGCCAGCCGATCCGCCAGCTTCTCGGTGCTCAACTGCTCACGAAAGCGCTCCACCATCAGCGGCAAGCTGAAGGGGCTGGGCGCGGGCAGTTCCACAAACACCGTGCGCAGCTTGCGCATGCGCTTGAGGGCAGCGCTCAGGCGTGGCAGGTCAAGCTCTTGCGCCAGCACCTCGCTTTCGGCCTGGCCCAGCAGCCGGTTGGCCGGGTCGTATTTGCGAAAGACTTCAAAGAACAGCGAACTCGATGCCTGCAACTGCCGCGTGCTCTTGGGCGCGCCGGGGTAGCCGCTGAACACCAGCCCGGCCACGCGCGCAATCTCCCGAAAGCGGCGCTGCGCCAGCTCGCCGCTGTTCAGGCTTTGCAGCACGTCTTGCAGCAGGTGCTCGTCGTCGAACAAGGTCTTGCTGCGCAGCGTTTCCACCGCCACGGGCTCGGCGCTGAGCAGCTCGAAGCCATGGTCGTTGACGCTGATGCTGAAGCTGTTGGGTGCCTCGCGCGCCAACCGCCACGCCAGCAGCGAACCTAAGCCCAGGTGCACCGTGCGGCCGGCAAAGGGGTACAGGTAGAGGTGATGGCCTTCGCCCGAGTGCCAGCGCTCGATGAGCAGCGTGTGCGGCGTGGGCAGTTGCGACAAGCGCTGCTGCGCTTGCAGCATGGGCTGGGCGGCCTGCAATTCGGGCTCGAAGAAGCCGCCCTGCGCGCAGCCGGCCAACACCGCCAGGGTGGCATCGGCCAGCTCGCTGGAAAGCGCCATGCGCCCCCCGTTCCAGGCCGGCACGATGCCGCGCTTGGCCGCGCTCTTGCGCACATAGGCGGCCATGTCTTGGGTGCGCACGTATTCGAGCATGCGCCCACCGAACACGAACACGTCGCCGGGTTTGAGGCGGGCGATGAAACCCTCTTCCACCTGGCCCAAGCCGCCGCCGCTGAGCCACTTCACGCTCATCGCCGCTTCACTCACGATGGTGCCCACCTGCAAGCGGTGGCGCAGCGCAATCTGGCGGTCGGGCACACGCCACACGCCCTTGACCTGCTGCACGCGGTGGTATTGCGGATAAGCGCCCAGGCTGCCGCCACCATGGGCCACGAAGTCCAGCGCCCACTGGAAGGCGGCGCGATCGAGTTTCCTGAAACTGTAACTTTTCTTCACTTCCCGGTACATGGGCTCGGTGCGAAAGCCGCCGCCCAGCGCTACGGTCACCAGGTGCTGCTCCAGCACATCCAGCGGCGCATCCGGCGGTGGGCGTGACTCCACCCGGCCGGCCAGCGCGGCGCGGCGCACCGCCACCGCCTCCACCAATTCAAGCGTGTGGGTGGGCACCAGGGTGATGCGGCTGGTGCGGCCCACCTGGTGGCCGCTGCGCCCGGCGCGTTGCAACAGCCGCGCCACGCCCTTGGCGCTGCCGACCTGAACAACGCGCTCCACAGGCAAGAAATCCACACCCAGGTCGAGCGACGAGGTGGCCACCACGCAGCGCAGTGTGCCGGCCTTGAGCTGCGCTTCCACCCATTCGCGCACGCTTTTGTCGAGCGAGCCGTGGTGCAGCGCGATGCTGCCGGCCCAAT
>JAYUHT010000392.1:0-4269 GCA_043766725.1 Burkholderiales bacterium
CGCGCCCGCGCCCCTTCGGCCCCGAGCGTTCACTGCCCCGTGGCGGGGTTCCAGATCTCGGCGGCCTTGTTGGCGCCAGCCAATTCGTTCCACACCGGGCTGCCACCGGTGACCAGCACCTGGCCGTCGGCCAGCAGGGTGGCGGTCATCAACTTGCGCACCGTGCTCACCGACTGCGTGGGCGTGAACACCGGCGTGCCGCTGGTGACATCGATCACCGCCGTGGCATTAGTGTGGCCACCCACCTGCAAGATGCGCCCGGGCCGGAACATGGCGGAACTGCCGGCGCCGAAGTACTGCAAGGGCAGGATGGTCTTGGCCGCCACGTTGCCCGTGCCGGCGGTGTCGACGAAGTACATGCGGCCTTCGAAGTCATAGCCGAACACGCGGCCATCGGGCATGACGTAGTTGCGCGGGTACGACCAGAGCAGGAAGCTGGTGTTGGCACCGGTCAGCAGGCGAAAGCTGCCGTCCAGTTGCCGCACCTCGGGCCGTTCGACACCACCGAAGCCACCTTGTATATACGTCTCGCCGTTGACCAGCGTGATGGCGCTGGCATACCAGCGCGGCTGGCCCATCTGGCTGCCACCGGCCAGGCTGTTGCTGGCGCCGTTGAACACGGTGCTGCGGTTGTGGCCGATGAATGTGCTTTGCACGCCATTCCAGGCGTCGCCCCCGGCCATGAACACATTCGGCGCGCTGGTCATGTCGGCCGGTGGCAGCAAGAGCTGTGTGCCGCAAAACAGATCGTTGCCGGTGCCGTTGGCGATGAACAGGTGGCCCTGGTCGGGGCTGGCCTGGTTGTCCCAGATGTCGACACCGTGGTACGCCGTCGAGCTGCCATCGGGCCGGCTGCCGAAGGTGAGCACGCGCCCGTCAGGCATCAACACAGCGTGGATGGGGATCAGCGGCCAGTCGAACACCGGGCCCCACATACCCTTGGCGCTGGCATCGGCCGGGATCGTGCTCGGCGGCGCCGCGGCCAGGCCCTGGCTGCGTGCTTCAGATGGCGGCGCATCAATCCCCTGCGCTGCGCCCTGCGCGCCGCCGCCCCCACCGCCACAACCAGCGAGCACCAGCATGAGCCCGGTCGCGGCCAGGCCGCAGGCCAGGGAAAGGGGGGCACGGCGTCGTGTCGCAGCCAGGGGCATGAGGGGTTCTCGGGTTGACGGCAAGGCACCCCGGCAGCGCCGCGTTCGCGGCCGCTGTGGGGTGCACAGGCAAGCGGTGGACTCCAGTCAAACCGTCGCGCCGGGCCCTCCCCGCGGTTGGGGTGCGGCGCCGCTCAAGCTGGCGCGCAATGCCTACTTTTGCCGCCGCCCGGAACACGGTGGCACACGGCGTGAGCCGCCACCGCCTGCCGTGGCCGTCATTGCGGCAGGGCCCGCACTTTCTCTTCCCAAGTGGTGATCAGGCGCTTGCGTTCGGCCGCGCTGCCGTACTTGGCATAGTCGTAGTCGATGAGCTTGATCTTCTTCACATCGGGCACGCGCGCATCCACCGGCGTGGCCTTGTTCGAAGGCACCTGGAAGCCGCGCGCCGCAAACGCAAACTGCTGCGCTTGCGGCGTGAGCGCCCATTCGTAGAACTTCTTGGCCGCGTTCAAATGCGGCGCGCCTTTGATGATCGACATGGCGCCAATCTCCGCGCCCGTGCCTTCCACCGGCGTGAGTGTTTCAGTGGGAAAGCCGGCCGCCTTCTCGCCCGGGCCCAGCGCGACGAAACTGATGGCCACCAGCGCCTCGCCGCGCGACACCGCTTTGATCGGCGCCTCGCCCGAACGTTGATAGGTGCTGATGTTCTTGTGCAGCTTGGCCATGTATTCCCAGGCCTGCGGCTCGCCCATCAGTTGCACCAGCGTGGCCACCGCGGTGTAGGCGCCGCCGCTCGAAGCGGGGTCAAGAGCGAGAACGTGGAGTCAGCGCAGATGTGGCTGCGTATCGACGCGGCCACCTACGTCATTGCGATGGACAACATGGATCACCGCGCCATTGTTGGCACAACGGGCTGGACGCTGCACGAAATCGTGATGGAGGTGCCCAATGAGGCGGCGACGCTCGTCTACGGCCTGTTCCTGATCGGCGCCGGGCGGGCCGATATCGACAACGTGCAGTTCCTGCCTGCACCAGTCGAAGCCAAGACAACAACGCTGTACAAAGCGAGCCAACTCAAGACGAAGCAGGGCGCGTCGTATGTTCCGCCTCGTGTCGTTCTCGATCAGCCGAGCAATCTCGACTTCGAGCAATTGCCCAGCCCTTAGCCAAACGCTCCTGCAATTTGGCAAGCCGCCACAGGCGCACCCCGCCTCAGGTTTGCCAGACCCGTGGCGGGTTGCCCGGCAGCTGCCATAGCGCCGTTCGCCAGGCCGAGCGAACTTGGCTCAACAAGCCCGCCAGCGGCTCGATGCGCGGGCCCAGTGCACGCAGCACCAACACCTGCGGGTGTACCAGCGAAACGCCGGCGCGCGCCGCGCTGCCATGTTGTTGGATCACTTGGCGTGCGGCGTCCAGCGCCTGTTCAACGCGATCTAACGCCAGAGGTGAGCCGGCGGCGAACCACATCGTGGCCAGGGCGCGCTGGCCGGCCAGGCCCAGGGGTGAATCGAGCAGGCGGGTGTCTGCAGCGGCGATTCGCCCGGCGTCCAGCCACAGGCCGGGCAGCTCTATGCGCTGCTGCACCACACCGCGCACAAAGGGCTGGTCAGCCGCCGGCAAGCCCAGCGCCAACATCTCCCAGCCCAGCATTTCAGCCCCCGCATCCAGCTCGAAGCGTTGCAGGTTGGCTGCCTGTGCGCCGCTGTAAATGATGTTTTCCTGCGGCAGCCATTCCAGCCGCGCACCCGCCGCCAGCTGGGCGCGCACGCTTTGCAGCGCCTGAGGCCCCAGGCTGCGATAAAAGCGCGTGGCCCCGGCGGTGGTGGCCAGAGCGTGGGCGTTCGCATCCAGGGTCATGGTCAAACCCACCACATCGCCGCCCACCAGGCCCGAAGGCGGGTGCACCAGTACATGGTGGCAAATGCCCGGGCCTTCGGGGTACAGGGCCTTGAGCACCCGCAGCGGGCCTTCGTGCTCGGCGTGTGCCCGCGTGCGTTCGCCCGAGCGTTCGTAATGCAGCCGCAGCGCGGCGTGCCAGGCCATCGTCGGCCTACGCCGCGTTCAACAAGCCGCGCTGTTCAATGAAGCTCACCACCTCGGCCAGGCCCTGCTTCGTCTTCAGGTTGGTCATCACGAAAGGCCGGCCGCCGCGCATGCGCCGCGTGTCGGCGTCCATCACCTCCAGGCTCGCACCCACGTAAGGGGCCAGGTCGGTTTTGTTGATGATGAACAGGTCGCTCTTGGTGATGCCCGGCCCGCCCTTGCGCGGAATCTTCTCGCCCGCGGCCACGTCGATGACGTAGATCGTGAGATCGCTTAACTCAGGGCTGAAGGTGGCAGCCAGGTTGTCGCCGCCGCTTTCAATGAACACGATGTCAGCTTGCGGGAATTTTTCCAGCATGCGGTCAACGGCTTCGAGGTTGATGGACGCATCTTCGCGAATCGCCGTGTGCGGGCAGCCGCCCGTTTCCACACCCATGATGCGCTCGGGCGCCAGCGCGCCGGCCACGGTGAGCAAACGCTGGTCTTCCTTGGTGTAGATGTCGTTGGTCACCACGACCAAATCCCAACGGTCGCGCATGGCCTTGCAGAGCATTTCAACCAAGGTGGTCTTGCCCGAGCCCACCGGCCCGCCCACGCCCACGCGCAATGGGGGCAGGCGCTTGTGGCGGCCGGGAATGGTGTGCAGGGGTGAGTTCATGTGGTGAGGGTGCCCGATGTGTGGGGGGTCGCGCTATGACCGGAACAGCCGCGAGTATTGATGTTCATGTTGCGCCGACAGAATGGCCAGCATGGGCGTGAAGGCCTGGCGCTCATCGTCAGCCAGCGTCAGGGCGTGCTCGATGTGGCCCGGCAGCGCCTCCACCAACGCTTGCAGCACACGTTGGCCCGCGCTTTGGCCCAGCGGCACGGCCTTCACCGCAGCCTGCACCATGTTCTCGGCCCAGCCAAAGGCCATAGCCAGCAAGGCGTCGCGCGCGTTCGCGCCGGCGTGCAACGCGGCCAGAGCAAAGGCCAGCGGCCAGGTGGGTGCGGGCGCCAAGCTGTTGAGCAATTGCCAACGCGCATCAGATACGCCCATGCGCTGGCCCAGCCAGGCGGCCATGGAGCGGCCGGTTTGCAGCGTCTGCTGGCGCAGCTCGGCGCTTTCGCGGGTGTGCAGCACCCAGTCGTT
>JAYUHT010000393.1:0-4266 GCA_043766725.1 Burkholderiales bacterium
CGCTTCATCCACGAGGCTGAGCCGAACTTGCCGCCGCTCGTGCGGATCGCGCTGGTCCACGTGCAGTTCGAAACCATCCATCCCTTCCTGGATGGCAACGGCCGCATCGGCCGCCTGTTGATCGCGGCGCTGCTGGAGCAATGGGGAATGTTGCCTGAGCCGTTGGTGTACCTCAGCAGCTATCTCAAGCAGAACCAGGCTGAGTACTACCGGCGCCTGTCGGCGGTGCGGACGGACGGCGATTGGGAAGGCTGGGTCAGCTTCTTCCTGGACGGCGTGGAGACGGCCGCTACCGATGCCGAGCGCGGCATCGTGGCCATCGCCAGCCTGGTAGCGGCCGACCGGCGAAGGTTGCTGGCGGCACCGCGCGTCGGCGCCGTGGGCCTGCGCCTGTTCGAACTGCTGCCGTTGATGCCGCGCTTCACCATCGAGCAAGTGCGCCAGAAGCTGACGACCACCTTCCCCACGGCAACGGCTGCGGTGAAGTTGCTGGAAGACCTCGGCATCGTCACGGAGCTGACCGGGCAGAAGAAGAACCGCTGTTTCAGCTATGCCGCCTATGTCGAACTGCTGGCTGATGGAACATGAGGGTGCGTGACAGGTGCATGGCGGCGCCCGCGCGATCTGCGCTTGGGCCGCAACACAGTAGGCGGTGAGCTGACGGGGTTCATCCGCAGCGGACTTGAGGTGGCGACGATTCATGGGAGCGTGAGGTGGCTGACCACATCGAGGTTGCGACCATGTACGAATTCACCACCATCAGCGGTCGCGTCATCGAGGCCAGGCGCTACACGAACAGATGGCCGCGTTTCAATGAGCCCGACCCGGCGCAGGAGCGCTGGGAGGTGTGGCTCAGCGAGCGCTCCAGCAGCGAGGTGAAGCTGACGGTGGCAAGCCGTGCCATGCCTGCCCGATGTGGGCACTCGGTGACCTTTGTTGTGGCCGACGATCGGCTGGTGGGCATGGTCAACTTGACCAGAGCCGGGCAGAATCACGTGTGCGCACCGGCCAACGCCACGCTGACGGTGAATGCCACGGCACGGGCTTCAGAGCAAGCCCGTGCCGCGAGGTTCGGGCGGCGCATCGTTCATCGCCTCAAGGCCGCATGGCGCGCCAGCGCCGCAAGCGTCGCGCCAACCCACGCTTCAACGCCCGGCCCCAGGCCCAGGCGCGGCTGGCGCGCAAGCTGGCCAACAGCCCTGCCTTCCACGCCACCCAGCGTTCATAGACAGCGGCAAACCACGCTAGGCGCATCAACGCGGGCTTGGTGAGCGTGAACAGCCAGGCCAAGGTGGCCGTGCCCACCACCTTGGCCAACACGATGACGGCCACGCCCAGCGCACCGTGGCCTGCGGCGATCAACCACAACGCCAGCACCTTGACCGGCAGCAGGATCAACCAAGGCAAGGTGAACGCCACCAATGCTGCATAGGGCGGTAGGGCAGCAATGCGCTGCGCCAACCAAGCCAGCAATGGCAGACGCGCAATGTTCGCCAGCAACCGCGCCAGCGGCTCCCAGCCCCATTCCTCGAAAAGAATCACCAAGCCCAGCCCCAGCGCTGCCACATGGCGCGCCGCTCGCGCGGCGCGTCTGCTGATGGACGGGGAAGGGTGGGTCAAAGCGTCATGGCAAGCCGCGCCAGTGAGTGGTCGTGTAGTGGTCGCACGCGCCGCGGTTCGGCGCCAGGCAGTGTAGTGAGCGCGCCGCGTCCCGCCCCGCGCCACGAGCGCGGCCTTGGCCACCGCCCTGCCGTCGTGGCGCGACATGTAGCGCGCGACTTCGCCGCCGCCCATTGAAAAGCCCACCAGGGTGGCGTCATGCGCGCCGGTTTGCTCGATCACGGCGGCCAGGTCGTCGCTGAGGGTGCAAGATGACAGCCGGCCCACTGCCCCAGTCTTTGGCGTAAAGCTGAGTCTTGTCTGAAGTGTTGACCGAGGGCATGTGGAGACTTCCAGGTTGAAGGGGCGCGCGTTGCCGCGCGCCCCACTGCCTACGTCAACGGCGCGGGATCGCCGATCTCATCCGCAGGCACCGAGAAGGTGTCGCGGATGATCAAAGGCTCTGAGGTCTCACTGTTCAGCCCCAGTGTCAAGATGTAGTTCACCAGTGCCGTGCCGCTGGCGCCGGCGCTGTCCGGCACCTCGGTGGCTGCCGGGGGGGTGATCACAACGTCATCGTCGTCGTGCCAGCAACCTGCCAGAGCCACAGCCGCCATCAGGGCTGCGCTGGCCAAGAGTTTTCGACTGGTCTTCATGTCAGCCTCACGGAAAGACCGTGCCGGCGGCAGCGGTCGGGTTCAGGTTGCCGGGCAGCGGTGTGGTGAGGTACGGGAAAGTCACCCCATAGTTAGCCGCCGTCTTGCGCACGCCATCGGTCAAGGCCAAGGCGCCGGCAGGCGCATCAGCGGGCTTGCAGCCCACCTTCAACGTGTCGGTGGCACCGGTGAGCACGCACAGCGCGCCCATCGCCACGCGCAGTGAAAGGTCCACCACGTCGTCAGCCGGGCGCCGGCCGTTCGGGAAACCGGCGTTGTCGCCCGCGGCCACACCCAGCGGGTTCTGTGCCCCGGCCGCGGTGACCGCGATCGAGGTGTTCAGCCGCAGCAAGTCAGCCGGCACCACGGTGGTGGGTTGGTTCACGCCGCTGATGCCCTTGAGGAACACCGTGACCAGGTCGGTGCGCGGGAAGTTGGTCGGCGCCAGGGCCGATGGGAACAGCGACTGGATCAACGCCGGCAGCACCGGGTTGGTGACGTAGTCGCTGAAATTCGTGGCGTCGTTCTTCGGCCTGGAGGCATTGAACTTGTCCTTGTCGTCCAGGCCGATCACCAGTTCATTCACCAGTGGCATGCCCAGGCGCGACACCTGCGTCCAGGCGCCACCGCTGCGCGCCACCTTGCCGATGCCGGTGGGCGGGGCGCCGTCAATCACCCGGCCCTGGCGCACGCTGGCCGTCGTGAAGGCGCCGATCACCGGGTCGGTGCCAGCCGTCAAACAGGCAATCGGCAACTCCATGGCCAGGGTGCTGACGTTCTTGCCTTCGAGGTCGTTGTTGTTGCCGCCCACTTCAGGGCCCAGCGGATTCAGGTTGAACAAGTCGAAGGCCTTGCCCACGGCGATGTAGAACGGCTCCTTGCGCTGGCCGACAAACACTTTGCCCGGCGTGTTGCAGCCGGGGATGTTGACTTCGTAGATGTGCAGGTTGGCATAGGTGCCATAGCCCGTGGCGCTGCCGAAGACCTTGTCGCCGATGTTGTCCACCGGCTTGTCGAACTCGGCGCCGCCGCCGGCCACCTTGGTCACGCTGCTGCGCGTGGGGTTGCGCCTGCCATTGCGCAAGACGTCGATGGTGAAGGTTTCGCGCACATTCAGCGCCGCGGGGTTCACACCGGCCAGCGTACCGCTGTTGATCAGCGGAATCTTCACCGGCTTGCCGCCCACCGTGAGCGTCTGCGCCTTGGAGGTGTTGGTGAAGCGGAACTGGAAGGTGATGTCTTCCACCGCGTCACCGTTGTTGTCGATGTGGATTTCGTACAGCCCACCCGGGTTGAACATGTAGAAGTTGGGCCCGCCTTGCGGATCCTGGAACGGCTGGTAGTTGGCCAGGATGGTGACGTAGTTCTGGCGCCCGGTTTCATAGCTGCGGAACATGTACAAGTCAGTCGCATCAAGCTGGGCTTGGCCGCTGATGAAGGGCGCCTCGCGGTGGCTGGAGGCATAAGCCGTGGGCACGCCGGCGGCAACGGCGAACAGAGCCACGCCCAATGAACCAATGGCTCGGTTCAAGGCGGATCGGGTGGAAAGACAGTGCTGCATTCACATCTCCAAAACAAAAGGGTTGATCGGCGTGCCCGTCAACACAGCGTGTGGCTGCGCCGACGACCCTTGTGACCAAGAGGCCATCGGGTTGCGGCGACTCACCGTAGTTTCCAAGCTCGAAGTGTTCGGTGCGATAACGCACGCTGCGCGAGATTAACCGATGACATCACTTGAATCCGGCGTTGTCCTACAGTGCGTGGTGATGGTGTCCCACGGCACCATCGCCAGCAGCGGCCGTGCTTTGCCGGCGCGGCCTGAAGGCATGCCGAGAGCGGGCTTCAGGCGCGGAACTGCTTGGCTGCGAAGGCCCAGGCCATGCGTGAGGCGTCGGGGCCCTGGCTGTCGCTGTAGGGTTTGCTGGCCGCCCCGCCGCTCCAGGCGTGCGCCAGGCGCTGCACCGTCACCAGGGTGGCCACGGTGCTGCCCGGGCGCTTGAACTCCGTCACC
>JAYUHT010000394.1:0-4264 GCA_043766725.1 Burkholderiales bacterium
GGCCATGGACAGCACGGCCAGGCCGACATTGGCCGCCATCGACGAGACATCGCGCACTTCCTTGATGGCCTCGCCGGGCAAGACCAGCGGGCGGCTGAGTGACACGGTGTTGCTGCCGCCATCGGCCACCGCCAGCGTCAATGCGGCCTCGGTCAAGGTGGCACTGAGCTTGCCTTTGACCGACGCGGTGCCCGAGATGCGCCCCAGAAAACTGGAACTGCTGCTTTCCAAATCAACGAAGCTGATGCGCAGGCGCAGCGACAGCACCGCTGCGTTGAGTTCCTTTTGCAGTTCGGCCACTTCCAGCGCGCTGGAAATCATGCCGGTGACGTTGCTGATGCCAGCCAGCGCTGACAACACACCACCGCCGCCGCTGGCCGGCGCAATGCCGTACAGCGGCAACGACGCCGGCCCGACCAGGATGCTCTGCGTGTCACCCGAGCCACGCGCCATCGGCTCCGCTTTGCCGTTGGCGATGAGCTTGCGATAACTTGCTGTTTGCTGCATCTCAGCGGCGCTGACCACTTCAAAACCGGCAGCGGCCAACCCGGTGTTGAAGTCGTTCAGCAAGCGGTCGGCAATGGCCTGCATGTCGTTGCCACCCACACCCACCAGCTTGTAATTCACCGAAACACCCGCCGAGCCCGAACGGCCGATTTCCGTGGCAGTGGCGCTGGCGCTGGAGCTGGTGACGAATTCGATCTGGATCGACGGAATGGCAATCCTCCGCACGCCCTTGCCCCGCGCCGCGTCGGTGCTCTTGAACGCCGACACGCTGGCGCTGGCCGGGTTGGCGCCGAGATCAAGCGGCACCGCCGGCTCGCCCTTGGCCCAGGCCGATTGGAGTGCGACGCACAAGGCCAACGCCGCCCAGGTGGGGGCGGCGCGGTGGCAACGAAGGCTGGCGTTTTTCATCATCGAGTCTTTCTGGTTTGACGTGTCGGCAGGGTTGGGTGAACCAAGCGCGTGCCATGCGCTCTTGCGGTAACGGCGCGGGCCGGTGCTGGTTGGCCCATGCGTTTGTGCAGCTTCACAAGGCTAGCGCAGCTTTGTGGCCGCAAAGGGCTCAACTACCCCCCGTCCAAGGCCCAGCCGGTGGCGGCGCATGCGCTGCGCGACCCACGAGCAACTGCGCCAGCGGCGGCGCGCCGCCACCGGCCGGCTCAGGGTCAACCCGCCTGCCCAATGCGGCGGCGGCCGAAGACCATGAGGCCCTCGCCGCGCCGCACCCACCGCCAAACCAGCCGGAGCCCCATCGACATGCCCAGGACCCGCCAGCCCAGAACCCGCCCACCAAGCCGCCGCCATTTCGTCACGGTTTCGCTCGCCATGGGCGGCATGTTGGCGCTGCCGCGGGTCTTTGCGCAGCCAGGCAAGACGCAAGCCGGGCTGACGGCAAGCTGGCCGAGCAAGCCGATCCGCATCATCGTGCCCTTCCCGCCGGGCGGCCTGACTGACGCCTACGCCCGCCTGTACGGCGAGCAACTGGCCAAGCAGTTGGGCGCGCAAGTGCTGGTCGAGAACAAGCCCGGCGCCGGCGCCGTCATCGGTATCGACACAGTGGTCAAGGCGCCTGCCGATGGCCACACCTTGCTCGTTACCACCACCGGCACCGTCATGACCAACCGCGTGCTGTACACCAAGCTGCCCTACAACCTAGACAAGGACCTGACGCCGATCACGGTGTTTCCCTCGGGCCCGTTGGTGGTCGGCGTGGCGCCCAACGTGCCGGCATCCAACCTGAAGGACTTCATCGCATGGGCCAAGGGCAAAGACCTTTCCATGGGGTCTTATGCGCCGGGTTCCTATCCGCACCTGTTGGCCGACCAGTTCAGCCGCACCGAAGGTCTGAAGATCCTGGCCGTGCATTACCGCGGCGAAGCGCCGATGTGGGTCGACATCGCCGGCAACCAGCTGCAAGTTGCGGTGGGCAGCTACCAGGCCTTCAACACCGTGGCGCAGCGCGGCGTGAAAGCCATCGGCGTGACGGGCCACTACCGCAGCCCGCGGCTGCCTGAGGTGCCCACCTTGATCGAACAAGGCGTGCAAGGCGCGCTGGTGCCACTGGAAGGCGGGCTGGCGCTGATGGCTCGCTCGGGCACACCCGAAGCCGTTCTGCAAACCCTGTCGCGCGTGGTCATGCAAGGCGTCAACAGCGAAGCGGCGGCCAAGCTGCGCGAAAACTTCGGCATCCCGAACAAGCCGAAGAACCTGGCCGAAACGCGCCGCGACTGGGATCGCGACGTGCCGGTGTGGGTGAAGATTGCGGTAGACCTGGGCGTCAAGCTGGACTGAGCACCTGGCCATGCGCGGTCACCATGCTCGCCATGCACTTTGAGCCGCCGGCGTCGACCTACTGCGCTGCGCGGTGTGGCGTTTTGCGCCGCGCCAAGCGCGGTTCGGCCGGCGCAGAAACCGGCGTGCGCGCGAACTCTTCGACCAGCCAGCGTGCGAAGGCCGCGACCTCTTTGGCCGCGCTGCGCTCGGGGTTGACCAGCAGGTAATGGCCGTAGCCGGTGGCCACGCGCAGGCCGGCGAAGGGCGTGGCGAGCTGGCCGTTGGCCACCGCGTCTTCGAACAGCGGTGAGCGCCCCACCACCACGCCCTGCCCGCGCACGGCGGCCTGCACCGCCTGGTCGATGAAGCTGAAGGTCAGGCGCCCGGCGGCCCGGTGCTGCGCCGGCACGCCGGCGCCTTCGAACCAGCGCGCCCAGCTGCTGGCCGCGGCACCCGGCCAGCTGTCGTCCATGTCGATCAGCGGCAATTGCGACAGCTCGGCCACCTTCATCAAGCGCTTGCCCGCGCGTTCGAGCAGCTGCGGGCTCAGCGCCGGGGTCAGGTATTCCTCGCACAGCAAGGTGGCGCCCGTGCTGGCGTGCGCCGGCAGGCTGCGCCGGATCGCGATGTCGATCGACTCGGCCTGCAAGTCGACCACGCGGTCATTGGCATCGATGCGGATTTCGATCTGCGGGTGTGCATGCTGGAACGCCGCCAGCCGCGGCACCAGCCACAGCGAGGCGAACGAGGCATAGGTGGTCAGGCTCACGCGCGGCGGCTGCCCGGTGCCGCGAATCTCATCGATGCTGCGGTCAATGCCGGCCAGCGCCAGCTTAACCGCGGTGTGCAGCCGCGCGCCGGCCGCGGTCAGCACCAGCGCGCGCGTTTTGCGCACGAACAGCGGCTTGCCCACCTGGCGCTCCAGGGTGGCGATCTGGCGGCTCACCGCAGACTGCGTCAGCGCCAACTCGTCGCCCGCCTGGGTGAACGATAGGTGGCGCGCCGCGGCATCGAAACCACGCAGCGCGGCAAGCTGGATGGGCCGGCGCCGCCGCGCATTAAGGGGCTGAGCGGGGGCGGTGGGTTTGATCATGCGGGCACCTTACATGCAAGCGGTGCATGCATCAACTGCGCCGTTTCCGTTTGTCCGCCCGCGCGCCTTGCCCTTCAATGGCCTGACGCCGAAACCCGGCGCAAGGAGTGTGAAATGGGCTCGCAACGCAATCTCATCTGCACGCGCACGGTGGATCTGGATCATGAGCAATTGCTGGTCATCCAGAACCAGCCCGGTACGCACATACAAGTCCTCTTCGGCGGCATGTGGCTGACCGAAGAGCGCAACCTGCACGACCAGTTCGCCGGCGCCGGCGAGTGGCTGCGGCTGGAAGCCAAGGGCCGCGCGGTGGTCGAGGCGCGCGGCCGTTCCCGCCTGCGCGTCATCGCTCCGCTGCGCCGTGGCGGCGCCTGGTGGTGCCGTGGCGGGGCGCGGCTGCAAGCGGGCTGGGCCAACCTGGCGGCGCGGGCCCTGGCCCGGGCGTGAGCCCAACGCCAACGCGGGCGGCGCGCGCCGCGCCGGGGCCGCGCAGGGCCGACCCTGGCAGGCCCGGCTTGCCACCACCGCCTCAGTTCGCGCTGGCCCAACCCTGATCGCCATGAACCCCCTGCACTACCAACTTGTCACCACGCTGGACCAAGCCCGCCAGGCCTTGAACGCCGACCCGCAGGCCAAGCTGCTGGCCGGCGGCATGACGCTGATCCCGGTGCTCAAGCACCGGCTCGCAGCGCCTTCGCTGCTGGTGGACATCTCCCGGCTGCCCGAGTTGCGCACGATCGACATCACGCCGGGTCAGGCCTGGGTCGGCGCCGGCATGCGCCACGCCGAGGTGGCACGCAGCGCCACCGTACAGCAAGCGCTACCGGGGCTGGCACGCCTGGCTGGCGGCATTGGTGATGCGCAGGTGCGCGCGCGCGGCACGCTGGGCGGCTC
>JAYUHT010000395.1:0-4251 GCA_043766725.1 Burkholderiales bacterium
GGCTCAAAGGCCGAGAGCGCGCCAAAGGCGAACTGCACCTCGTTGCCCACCAGGCCCACCACCGAAGGCGCCGAGCCGCGATAAGGCACGTGCGTGGCCTCGATGCCTGTGCCGCTGGCAAACCATTCCACCGCCAAATGCGGTGCCGTGGCCACGCCGGCCGAGCCGTAGTTCAGCGTGCCGGGCTTGGCCTTGGCCAAGGCCACCAGTTCCTTCATGTTCTTGGCCGGCAGGCTGGCGTTCACCACCACCACCATGGGCGAGCGGCCATAGCGGCCCACGGGCGCGAAGTCGCGCACCGCGTCCCATGTCAGGCCCTTGTAGACGCTGGTGTTGATGGTGTAGCTATTGACGAACAGCAAAATGGTGTGGCCATCGGCCGGCGCGCGCGCCACCGCGTCAGCGCCCAGGTTGCCGGCGGCGCCGGGCTTGTTGTCGATGATGACCGGCTGGCCCCACAGCTCTTGCAGCTTCTGGCCGATGAGCCGCGCCGAGGTGTCGGCGCCACCGGGCGCGAAGCCGGCCACGATGCGCACCGGCTTGTCCGGAAACGCCAGCGCCGGCAGGCTGAACACCACCGCCGCGGCCAGCGTCGCTGCGCTAACCGCGCTGTGCAGGCGGCAATCAAGGAGCTTGCGCAGCGTGATCACTTTTTGGGCCAGGCCGCGGTGGCGGTGGACAGCGTGGCCGGGAACACCGGCTTGGGCTCGCCGCCTTGCCACTGCAGCACCACCAGGCTGGCATCCGTGCGGCGGCCGGCGGCATCAAATTTCAAACCCTGGCCGGCGCTGCCGGGGAAGAAGCGGGCTGCGCCTTCCGTGGTGTTCATGGCGCGCAGGGCTTCAGCGACTTTCTTCGGGTCGGCCGATTTGGCTTGCTCCATGGCATCTTTCAGCAACTGAATGTCGCCGTAGGTGGAGATGCTGTCCTGCGTCATCCATGGCTCGCTGGTCTTGGCGCGAAACGCGCTGATCAGGCTTTCCTGGCCCTTGCCGCCCCAGTTGGCAATGGCCACCATCACGCCTTCGAGCAGCTCCTTGCCCACCACGTTCAGCAGCTCGGGCGCGCCCATGTGGCCACCGTTGGTGAGCACCGGCAAGCGGCCTTTGCCCAGACCCATTTCGTTCAACTTTTCCAGCACCAGCTTGGTGTCGGGCACGTTGGTGGTGAGCACCAGCAGAAAGTCGGGCCGCGCATTGCGCACCTTCTGCACCAGCGAGCTGGCGTCTGACAGCGGCGGCGTGAAGGCTTCATCCACCACCAGCTTCAGGCCGAGTTTGTCGAAGCCGCCTTCGCGCATGGGCTTGGTGAAACTGGCCGGCGAGGCCGTGTTGTCCATGATGATGCCCACCGTCTTGGGCGCGGCCACGCCGGCGGCCTTGGCCACTTCCATCAACACGGGCAGCGCGTCGGTGCTTTGCTTGCCCGCGGTGGGCGAGGTCTGGAACACGTACTTGTAGCCGCGGTTGGTGATCTGGTCGCTGTACGACAGCGTGAGCCACGGCACTTCGGCGCGCTCGGTGATCTCGGTCACGGCCAGCGTGAAACTGCTGACGAAGGCGCCGGTGCCGCCGGTGAGGTCGGGGTTGGCCGAGAGGATGCGCTGCATCGCGTTCTTGGCCTTTTCGGTGCTGTCGCCGGCATCGCCCACGATGAGCTTGATCTTGGCGCCGCCCAGCGCCTTCACGCCGCCGGCGGCGTTGATCTGGTCAGCTGCCAATTGCGCGCCCTTCAGGTGCAGCTCGCCATTGCGCGCCCAGGGGCCGGAAAGCGGTACCACCACGGCGAGCTTCACTTCGGCCGTCTGGGCCTGCGCCGGCGCCATGGCCGTGGTGGCTATGGCGGTTGCGCACAGGGCCGTGGTCAGGGTTTGGTGGAGAAACGTCCTCTTGAGCATCATGCTTCCTTCTTGCGTTAACGATTAATGTCCGAGATAAGCTTTTTTCACCCGCGCATCGCGCAGCAGTTCTTCATGGCGGCCTTGCAGCACGATGCGCCCGCCTTCAAGCACATAGCCGCGGCTGCACGCTTCCAGCGCCTCGGCCGCGCGTTGCTCCACCAGCAGAACAGTGATGCCGCGGCTGCGGTGAATTTGCGCGATGGTGTCGAAGATCTGGTCCACCACCGCGGGCGCCAGGCCCATCGAGGGTTCATCGAGCATCAGCAACCGCGGCAGCGCGGCCAGGCCGCGGCCAATGGCCAGCATCTGCTGCTCACCGCCCGAGAGCGTGCCTGCGGCCTGCGTGCGCCGTTCGTGCAGGCGCGGGAACAAGCTGAACACGAGTTCCTGCGTGGCTTTCCATTCGCGGCGTGCGGCGCCGGTTTGCGCGCCCATTTCAAGGTTCTCGAGCACGCTCAGGCGCGGGAAGACCTGGCGCCCTTCGGGCACATGGGCAATGCCCAAGGCCGGGCGCGCGCTGGCAGCCACGCGGGTGAGATCCTGGCCTTCAAACGTGATGCGCCCGCCTTGCAACGGCACCACGCCCGAGATGGCGCGAAACAGCGTGGTCTTGCCCGCGCCGTTGGGGCCGACGATGGCCACGAATTCGCCGGCGTTCACTTCCAGGCTGGCGCCGGCCAGCGCTTGCGAGCCGCCGAAGGAAACCCGAATGTCTTCAAGCCTCAGCATGTTGCGTCAACCAACGTTTGCCCAGGTAGGCTTGAATCACGGCCGGGTCTGCGGTCACGGCTTGTGGTGCGCCTTGCGCGATCACCACGCCATGGTCGAGCACCAGCAAACGATCCGCCAGCCGCACCATGGCCGGCATGGTGTGTTCGATGATCACCACCGTGACGCCGCTGCGCCGCACGGCTTCAATCACGTGCAGCACATGTTCCACCTCGCCCGCACCCAGACCGGCCAGGGTTTCATCCAGCAGCAGCAATTTGGGCCTCGCGGCCAGCGCACGCGCCAGTTCCAGCAGACGCAATTCCACCGTGGTGAGTGCGCCGCCCAGGCGTTGCTCGCGCCCGGCCAGGCCCACGGTGGCGATGGCCGTGGCGGCGCGCTGGTTGGCTTTCGCATCGGTTTGGGTGTTTGAGAATGCACCCACCACCACGTTGCTGAGCACGGACAAACGCGCAAACGCCCGCACATGCTGGAAGGTGCGCGACAGGCCAGCGCGGCACACCGCGTAGGGTGCCAGACCGACGAGTTCCGTGCCGCGCATCTGCACCGTGCCCGTGGCCGGCACGATGAAGCCATTCAAGGCATTGAACAGCGTGGTCTTGCCCGCGCCGTTGGGGCCGATGATGCCGAGAATCTCGCCTTCGCGCACATCAAAACTAACGTTTGAAAGCGCCTGCAGGCCGCCAAAGCGCACCGACAGATCGCGCACCTCAAGCAGCGTGGCGCCCACCGCAGCAGTCGTGGCGTTGCGTTCGAATGGCGCCGCATTGAACGCTGGAAACACCGCCACCGCTGCCGCCTTTCGCGCGGCCCACCGCGCCTGCACCCAGGGCAACAAACCCGCAGGCGCCACCAGCACGATGAGGATGATGGCCGCGCCAAACACCACGCCCTGGATGCCAGGCAACTGGTCGCCCAACTCGGCGTGCAGCACCTCGCCCATGGGCACCAGGGCCATAGCGCCCAGCACCGGGCCGAACAGCGTGGCCACGCCGCCGAACAGGGTGACGATGAGCGGCTGCGCCGAGACATGCATGCCGAACACGGCCGCGGGCGTGACGATGAGCAGCACCACCGCATACAGCCCGCCGGCCAGCGCGGTGAGCGCGGCCGACAACACCAGCGCGCGCAGCTTGGCCACCCGCGGGTCGATGCCCGCGGCTTGTGCCGCGGGTTCGTTTTGCTTGATGGCCAGCAGCGTCAAACCAAAGCGTGAACTGGAGATGCGCAGGCTCACGGCCAGGGCCAGCAACAGCAAAGCCACCGCCAACAGCACATACGCGCGCTGATCGGCAAACTGCATGAACAACAGCGGGGCTTCACGGTGCATGGGCAGCGCCACTTCCTGAAACCCCATCCATTCAAACAAATACAGCAAGGCCAGCGGGTAGGCCAGCATGGCCAGCGCAAAGTAGTGGCCGCGCAGGCGCAGCGTGGGCAGGCCGACCAGCAGACCGGCCAGCGCGCCCACCACGGCCGCCGCCGGAATGCCCAGCCAGGGTGTGACACCGAAGCTGGCCAGGCCGATGGCCACGGTGTAGGCCCCCAGGCCGAAGAACGCGGCGTGGCCGAAGGACATCAAGCCCGAATAGCCCGAGAACAAATTCCAGGCCACACCGACC
>JAYUHT010000396.1:0-11225 GCA_043766725.1 Burkholderiales bacterium
CGCCATCATGGCCGCCACCATCTGTGGCCCGTCGATCGGCGGCATCCTGGCCGACAACATCGGCGTGCGCCCCGCGTTCGTCATCGCCGGCCTGCTGGCTGCCGGCTCGCTGTGGGTCATTCGCGAATTGCCCGATCGCGCCGTGGCCGCCGCCGGCAAGCCCGTGGCACGCATGCCCAGGCTGCGCGAGATTGGCGCGTTGATGATGAATCGCCGCTTCATGACCATGACCGGCCCGGCCGCCATGCCGGCCAAGATGCTGCTCACCGGCGTGTGCTTCTACCGGGTGCCGCTGTATGTGTTAACGATTGGCAGCAGCCAGTCGATGGCCGGCCGCATCCTGATGACCTATGCCACCGTGATGGTGGTTCTGGCACCCGTGACCGCGGCGCTGGCGACCAACCGCGAGCGCATGCATTGGCTGGTGGGTGGTGGGCTGTTGATCTCCGGCGTGGGCGGCATGCTGTTGCTGGCCGGCGGCAGCCTGGTGTGGATCTTCATCGCGGTGATTCTGATCGGGCTGGGCCAGTCGGCGTCGATTTCGGCGCAAAGCGCGCTCGTCAGCGAGCACTGCGAGAACGAAGTGGCGCAACTGGGCGAAGGCGTGGTCTACGGTGTCTACCGCTTGCTCGAGCGCTTTGGCAATGCGCTGGGGCCGATGATCGCTGCGGGCCTGGTCATGTTCGTGGGTTACCGATCAAGCTTTGCGGTCATCGGCGGCCTGGTGTTTCTTTGTGGCATTGGCTTCCTGCTGGCAACGCGCCGCATGGATGAGCCAGCGCTGGTGACTGCATGACCAACGATCTGGGAGTACTGCGCGTGAACTTCAACACCAACCGCCGTGACTGGCTCGCCGCCGCGGCTGCGGCTGCGGCACTGCCTGGCACGCTGTGGGCACAGTCTGCTGCTGCGCCCGCCAAACCCGGCAAGGCGTTCAGGATCTATGCCATCACCTTTCGCGGCATGACTGATGTGGAGAAGGGCTTTTCGGAGTACTTCGCCTCACGCAAGCTGCCGGTGCAAATCATCTTCCGCGACATGAATCGCGACCCCGCCCGGCTGCCCGGCTTCCTGGAAGAGATTCGCGCCACCAAGCCGGACCTGATCTACACCTGGGGCACCTCCGTCACGCTGGGCATCGTGGGTCCTTACGACGGTGTCATCCCGGGCCAGCACATCACCGACATTCCCGTGGTCTTCACCTTGGTGGCGTCACCCACCTTGGCCAAGATCGTGCCCGATCTGACCAAACCCGGGCGCAACGTCACCGGCGTGACCCATGTCGGCCCCACCGAAGCACAGATCAAGGCCATGGCGGCCTACCGGCCCTTCCAGACCCTGGGCATCCTGTACACGCCTACCGAGCGCAACTCCGTGGTCGTGCTGGAAGAAGTGCGCCGCCTGGGCAAGGAAGGAGGGTTCCACACGGTTGAACGCACCTTCCGCCTGGACGCGCAGCGCAAGCCCATTGCCGACGGCGCTGCCGACCTGGTGCGCGAACTGAAAGATGCCGGCGCGCAATGGTTGTACTTGCCACCTGACAGTTTCCTGGGCACCCTGGCCGAGGGCACGGTCATTCCGGCGGCAATGCAACTGGGCCTGCCGACCTTCGCCTCGACCGAACAGCTGATGCAGGCCGGCGCGCTGTCTGGGCTGGTCAGCCGCTACTACAACGTTGGCCAGTTCACGGCGCACAAGGCCGAGCAGATTCTGGTGGGCAAGCAGGCCGCATCGACAATTCCCATCGAGACGCTGAAGCGCTTCTCGTACCAGATTCGCATGCCCGCTGCGCGCAAGCTGAACCTGCCCCCGCCGCTGCCGATGCTCAGCTACGCCGAGCTGATCACCACGGAAACCACTTCACAGTGAACGGTGTTGCGCCCGGCGTGAACGGCGCGCACCTGGTCAACCGGCCACCACTTCATGCCGCACCGTCAGCGGCCCCAGCCGGTCATGCACGGCCAGCTCCAAAGCCTGTGCCGCCGGGCCCAGCGCGCCGCGCAATGACACGCTGATCACCTGGCCATGGCTGGCGTGCGGCAGCACCGCGCAATCCACCGCCAGCCCTTCAAGCAGCTTGCGCGCCACGCGGCCGATGGCATCCACGCGCAGCGCCGGCTTGAAAATCTTGCCCACGGCCGTGAGCGGCATGCTGTCTAAAACATGCAGCTCCACCGGAACGGCAGCCCGCTCGGGCGTGTGTTCGCGCAGGTAGGCGATCACCTCGGCCGGGTTGATGGTCATGCCCGGCTTGGCCTGCACATAGGCCACAGGCAACTCGCCGGCATAGGCATCGGGCTGGCCCACCAGCGCGGCCACGGCGACGGCAGGGTGGCGGTACAGCAGCTCTTCCAGCGGCGCGGGGTCGATGTTGTGGCCGCCGCGGATGATCAGGTCTTTGGCGCGGCCGGTGAGCCAGAGTTGGCCCTCGGCATCGAGCCGGCCGAGATCGCCCGAGTTCACCCAACCCGCCTCCACGAAAGCGGTGCGGTTGTGTTGCGCGCTCAGGTAGCCGCCAAACACGCCCGGCCCGGCCATGGCGATCACGCCGATTTCATTCACCGCGCAATCGCCTGTGAGGCGGCCCTCGGCATCGAGCTTCACCACGCGCGTGCGCGAGTACGGCAAAGGCCAGCCCGCCGAGCCCGCTGTGCGCGGCCGGTTCGGGTAGCCCATGGTATGCACGCTGGCGGTTTCGGTCATGCCGTAAACCTCCAGCAGCGGCAGCTTCAATTCGCTTTCATAGACCTGGATCACCGCCACCGGAATGGCTGCGCCGCCGCCCGACGCGCGCTGCAGGCTTGAGAGATCGGCGCCATCGCGCGGCACCTGCAGCGCCGCGGCCAGCACCGTGGGCACGCCGCCAAACACCGCCGGGCGGAAGCGCTCAACCAGCTTCCACACATTGCGCACCGCACGCGGGTCGCGCCAGCCCGCAGCGCCCAACACCACCAAGGTGCCGCCATTGGCCAGCAGCGACAAGCCCTGCGTGAGCGCGCCGCCCACGTGGAACAACGGCAAGCCGAACAGGATGGGGCGGCCGACTTCGGCAATGCCCATGATGCGCAAGCCCCAGGCTTGATAAACCTGGTTGGCATGCGTGTGGCGCACCAACTTGGGCGTGCCCGTGGTGCCGCCGGTGTGGAAGTAACCGGCGAGATCACTGGCGGAAATGTGGCGGCCACTCACCAGGTGGTCGGTGGGCTGGCGCTTGAGCAACTCGTCGAAGTTGAGGGCTGCTTCCTCGGGCACCACACCACCGCCCACCACCAGCACCTGTTCAAGCTGGGGCAGTTCATGGCGAATGGCCAGCACCTTTTCCCAGATGTCGGCCCCTTCAGTGGGCCCCAGCGCAACCAGCACCTTGGTGCCTGCGGCGCGCAAGATCTCAGCCAGCTGCGCGGCCGACAGCATCGGGTTCACCGGGTTCACCACGCCCGCGGCCTGGGCGCCGAACAGCGCCACAAAGGCCTGCGGCAGCAGCGGCAGCAACAAGCTCACGACATCGCCCGGCCCCACGCCCAGGCGGTGGAACAAATTGCCGGCCTGGGTGACCTGCGCGACGAATTCGGCGTGGCTCAGTGTGACGGGCGCTTCATCCGGGTTCACATTGGGCAGGAAGTGAATGGCCGGCGCTTGCGGGTTCAGCGCCACGCCGATCTGCAACGCCTCATAGGTGCTTTGCGCGGCGACCCGGTCTTCCCAGCGCGCTGTGGCCTCAAAGGCGGCCACCTCGGCGGCGTTTGACAACCGCGGCAGCTCGGTGCCAATCAGGCGGTCCAGCGGGTGGGCGGAAGAGGGCATCGGGGCATCCTTGCAGTGGCCGAGTCGGCGAATCTAGAGGCCCAGCGCGCCTGGCGTCAGCGGTCAAACCCGGGTCAGCGCAAAAGAAAACGGCGCCGCAGGCTTGCACCGGCGGCACCGTTCAAGGCGCGGTTAAATCAGGCCAATCACAAGCGCTCAAACACCGCCGCAATGCCCTGGCCGCCGCCAATGCACATGGTGACCAGCGCGTAGCGCCCGCCGGTGCGGTGCAGCTCATAAATAGCCTTGGTGGCGATGAATGCGCCCGAGCAACCGATGGGGTGGCCCAGCGCAATGGCGCCGCCGTTCGGGTTGGTCTTGGCCGGGTCAAGCTCCAGCCCGCGCGTCACCGCGATCGCCTGCGCCGCGAAGGCTTCGTTGCTTTCCACCACATCCATTTGGCTGACGCTCAAACCGGCTTTCTTCAGCGCCAGGCGTGAAGCCGGAATCGGCCCTTCGCCCATGATTTCATTGGGCACACCGGCCACGGCGTACGACACCAGCCGCGCCATCGGCTTGTGGCCATGCGACGTGGCAACAGTGGCATCGGCCAACACGAAAAAGGCCGCACCATCATTGATGCCCGAGGCGTTGCCGGCGGTGACGGTGCCGTCTTTCTTGAACGCCGGCTTCAGCTTGGCCAGCGACTCCATCGTGGTGTTGGCCTTCACATACTCGTCGGTGTCGAAGACGACGTCGCCCTTCTTGGTTTGCTTCACGATGGCCACGATCTGCGTCTTGAAGCGGCCTTCGGCAATGGCCGCCGCGGCGCGGCGCTGTGATTCGACGGCCAGCGCATCTTGCTGCTCGCGCGTGATGCCCCATTTGGTGGCCAGGTTCTCGGCCGTGATGCCCATGTGGCCGACGCCGAACGGGTCGGTCAGCGTGGCCACCATCATGTCGACCAGCTTGGTGTCGCCCATGCGTGCGCCGGTGCGCATGGCGGTTGACAAGTAGCCGCCGCGGCTCATGTTTTCCACGCCACCGCCCACGCCGTAGTCGCAGTCACCCAGCAAGATGTTCTGCGCCGTGGTGACGATGCCTTGCAGGCCCGAAGAACACAGCCGGTTCACGCTCATGGCCACGCTGTCCATCGGCAGCCCGGCCTGGATGGCGGCCACGCGCGCCACATAGGGGAAGCGGCTTTCGGTGGGAATGGTGTTGCCCACGGTCACGTAGTTGATCATCTTGGGGTCCACGCCGGAGCGCTTAACCGCCTCCTTCATCACCACGCCGGCCAGTTCCGCCGGCTCCATGTCGGCCAGGGCGCCGCCAAAACTGCCGATCGCCGAACGGGCGATGCCCAACACCACCACATCACGCTTGCTCATGTTTCACTCCTTGCCCCGGGGGCATTTAAAGGTCAAAAGTCAGAGGTCAGTGGGCGAAAGATAGCAGGATGGGCTGAAGGGGGGCTGACAAGGGGCAAGGCGAAGGCAATCTTGCTGGGCTTAGGTCATCGCGCCGTAGGCGGCCAGATCGGTGGCGTGGAACTGCGTGGTGCGCATCATTGAGCTGCTTGTTGCCGCCGCGGGCTCATCAAATGCGGCCATGGCCGCCACCAGGTTGGACACCTGGGTGTTGCTCAGCACCGTGCCATTGGCGTAGGCGAATTGTTCGACTTGATAGGGCGTGCCGAGGTACCAGTCTTTCACAACCAATCTATCGCCCGCTAAGCCAACTGCGGCCGTCAAGTCGTTGCCCGTGCGCGTGAACAGCGTGTCGGCTTGAACGATGTTGGCGCCGAACTGAACACGGTCAATCACGCCTGCCGTGGCATCGTTTTCTTGAATCGAGTCAATGCCAGAGCCACGGCCGAACAAGTAGATGTCGGCGCCTGTGCCGCCAATGAGCGTGTCGGCCCCCGCAGCGCCATCCAGGGTGTCGTTGCCGGAGGCACCCGTGAGCACGTTGGCGGCGGCGTTGCCAAGCAGCACATTGGCCAAAGTGTTGCCGGTGCCATTCAGCGCGAGCAGGCCAGTGAGCGTGAGGTTTTCGACGTTGGTGCTCAGCGTCAAAGTCACTGACGCCAGCACCGTGTCGGTGCCCTCGTTGGCGCTCTCTGTGGTGAGGTCAGTGGCCAGGTCAACAGTGTAGGTGTCGTTACCAGGCCCGCCCACCAGCTTGTCTGCACCAGCTCCGCCGTCCAAGGTGTCGTTGCCCGCATCACCGGTCAAAGTGTTTGCAGCCGCGTTGCCCACGATGATGTTGTCTTGGGAATTGCCGGTTCCGTTGTTGGACAGGCTGCCTGTCAAGTTCAGGTTTTCCACGTTCGCGGGCAAGGTGTACGTCACTGCGGCATTGATGGTGTCGCTGCCTTCGGCGGCCAGTTCCGTGACGACGTCTTTTGTTGCGTCAACTAAGTAGACGTCATCGCCCGCACCACCCACCAGGGTGTCGATGCCCGCGCCGCCATCCAGCAAGTCGTTGCCAGCCCCGCCCGTGAGCACGTTGTTGCCGCTGTTGCCGACCAGGTTGTTATTCAGAGAATTACCCGTTCCATTAATCGCTGCCGTGCCGGTCAAACTCAGGTTTTCGACGTTGCCACTCAAGGTGAAAGTCACCGAGGTCTGCACGAGGTCAATACCTTCATTGGCGTTCTCGTTCACAACGTCAGCAACGTTGTCAACGGCATAGGTGTCGTTGCCCAACCCGCCCGCCAAGGTATCCGCACCCGCGCCGCCGTTCAAGGTGTCGTTGCCAGCACCGCCTTGCAGCGCGTTGGCGGCGCTGTTGCCGGTGAGCAGGTTGTCTTGGCTGTTGCCCGTGGCATTGATCGCGGCGGTACCCGTCAAGTTGAGGTTCTCAACCGCAGCGGGCAAGGTGTAGGTCACTGAACTTTGCACCGTGTCGTTGCCTTCGCCAGCGCTTTCTGTGATGCCGTCAGCGAAGCTATCGACGACAAAAGTGTCGTCACCCAGGCCGCCCAACATCAGGTCATTGCCCAGGCCGCCATTGAGCATGTCATTGCCCGCCAGGCCGCTGATCTTGTCTGCGCCTGCCGTGCCGGTCAGTGTCTCTGCGCCCGTCGTGCCATTGATCATGTTGAAGGTGATGGCCGGTACGGCTGCCGTGGCGGCAGCGAAGACGGCTTCGGCCGTGCCCTGAGCATCGGTGTACGACACCCCAGCACGCAGCGGCATGCCGGCAAACCGGGTATCAACGATCAAGGTGTTGCGGTTGTTGTCGGCCACGTCAACCCACACCGCGCCATTCAGTGCCTGCCAGCGCCAGGTCAACGGCCCCATGCCGTCAACATCAGCCACGGTGCTGGTTGCGGCGAGGGTCTGGGCGAGCGCTGCGGTGCCGCTGACTACTACGCTACCGGTGGGCAGGTGGTTCAAGATTTGAACCGCGTCCGTCGCCGAACTGGCCAGCGTCTCTGTCGTGCCAAAGCCATCGGTGTACGCCACACCTACGCTGATCTGGGCGCCTACATCGGCGTTGGTCAGCACATAGTTTGCAGCCGCCGCACCCGACACGGCCACGCCGCCACGCATCCACTGATACGCAAAGGCGCCCAGGCCGTCAGCGTCGGTGATGGTCGTTGTGATGGCGTTCAGTGTCTGGCCGACAACCGCCGTGCCACTGATGCTTGGCAGTCCAACAGGTGCGTCATTCACATTCACCACGGTGGCCGTTGCGGCGCTGGTCAAAACTTCATTCGTGCCCCAACCATCGGAATAACTCACTCGCACTCGAACTTGTTTGCCGGCATCGGCGCCACCCAAACTGTAGGTTGCCGCAGTGGCCCCGGCAATGTCTGCGCCGTCGCGCTGCCATTGGAGGCTGAACGCACCCAAGCCATCGGCGTCTGCAATGCTGCTGGTGTTAGCAGACAAGACCTGGCCTTCCACCGAGCTGCCAACAATGACTGGCGCACCAGCTGGGGAATCGTTGACGTTCGCCACAGATGCCGTGGCTGCGCTGATCAACGTCTCAGGTGTTCCGTGGCCGTCAGTGTAGTTCACCCGCACGTGCAACTGTGCACCTACGTTGGCATCGCCAAGGGCATAGCTGGCCCCTGTGGCACCGCTGATGGCAGCGTCATTGCGTTGCCATTGGTAGTTGAAGATGCCCAGGCCGTCGGCATCAACAATGCTGCTGGCATCGGCAGACAAAACCTGATCTTCCGCAGTGCTGCCCGCGACAAGTGGCGCACCACTTGGCCCATCGTTCACATTTGGCCACGGTTGCCGTGGCACCGCCCATTAGTGTTTCAGATGTGCCGTGACCATCCGTGTAGCTCACCAACACGCGCAACTGTGTGCCCACGTCAGCATCGCCAAGGGCATAGTTGGCGCTCGTGGCTCCTGAAATGACGGTGCCGTTGCGTTCCCATTGGTAGCTGAAGGGGCCCAGGCCGTCGACGTCGGCCACGGCGGCAGTGCTTGCCGTAAGGGTTTGATCCTCTATGACTGTCCCCACTACTGTCGGCAAGCCTGAGGGCAAGTCGTTGACGTTGACCACTGGCGTGGTTGCCTGGCTGGTGATGGACTCTGCTGTGCCGTAACCATCTACGTAACTCACTCGGGCTTGCAGCGTGGCTTCCACGTCTGCGTCGCTGGGTGTATACGTGACGCCTGTAGCGTCGGCGATGGCAACCCCACTTCGCAGCCAGGCGATGCTGAAGGCGCCCAAGCCGTCTTCATCGGTCACCGCGCTCGTATTGACCGTCAACGTGGTGCAGCCGCGCGACCAGGGCCAAGGCCTGCAAGGCCACGCCCAGGCTGGGCCAAAATGCCGCCGCCACCCTCGGTATCGCCTGCCGTCGCGTTTGCCTCAGGCACACACGCAGCCGCGCCAAATCCAACAGGATTCACACGCCCCCCTTTGCTGCGTTGCTCTGGCCGCCTGAAGGCAGCTCTCAAGACATTGGCTTCGAGGCTAGGGGCGGCGGAGATCACACAACATCATGGCAATCCCTGAGCCTGAGCAACTGTTACACGTTGAAGTGACTGATGACCGTTCAATGCGCCAGGCGCATTCGAGGTGGATTGAGCATGGTGGATCGAGGCCGGCGCTAGCATCGCCGGCCCATGGTTGCCCACACCCTCAACCATTTGCTGCACAGGCGCCGTTCCCTGGCGCACCTTGGCGCCCTGGCGCTGGGCGGCGGCTGGGCCGGCGGTTGCGTGCAGCCAATGGCCTCGCGCCAACGCGCCACGCCCCAGGCCGACACCGCCGCCGGCTTCCGCCTGGCCGGTGAGTGGGAGCCGGTGCAGGCCTTGTGGCTGGGCTATGACCCAGGCCATGAGGCCTTCACGGCAGAGCTGGCGCTGGCGTTGCAAGCGCATGTGCCACTGAAGCTGCTGGCGCGCGAAGAAGCACAGCTTCAAGCAGCGCGCAGGCTGCTGGCCAAGGCCGGTGTCAACGTCAGCGCGATCGAATTCATGGTCGATGAGCTGGCGATCTTTTTTTTGCGTGACGCGGCGGTGTTCACGGCCGGGCCCCCAGGCCGCAACGGCGTGGTCGACTTCAAATGGAGCCAGTACGGCCTGCCCGCCTGGTGCGCGCGCCGTCATGGCACTGGCACCATCCAGGCCGTTGAGCGCGCCGCCGAATGTGCCGCCGCGCTGGACCCGGCGCGCGACGAGCAAGACCACCGCATTGCCCGCCTGGCCGGGGCCGGTGTGTTCAGCAGCCCGCTGGCGCTGGAAGGCGGCGGCATGGAATGCAACGGCCGCGGTGTGGCGCTGGTGAGCGCGGCGCTGGCGCAGCAGCGCAACCCCGGGCGCAGCCTGGCCAGCATGCAGGCTGAGTTCCTGCAACTGCCCGGCATCAACAAGCTCATCTGGCTGGCCGAGGGCCTGGCCTCAGACCCGCATCTGCGCGCCACCATCACCGGCCCTTACGTGGCCTGGGGCACGGGTGGGCACAGCGATGAATTCGTGCGCTTCGCCGATGCCCACACACTGTTGCTGGCCTGGCCCGACGACGGCGACGCCGCCAGTCACCCGGTGGCCCGTTTGAGCCGCCAGCGCATGGCGCGCAACTTCGACATCTTGTCGCAGGCGACGGACGCCGGCGGCGCGCCGTTTCGCATCATCAAGGTGCCGCTGCCGCGCGCCATCGAGCGGCAAGTGGTGCTTTCCGCGGCGGCCGACGCGGCTTTCTCCGAGCAGTGGACGGCGGATTACTTTGCCCCCGGCGAGCAGCGCCGCGAAGGCCAGGTGCTGACGCAGGTGGCCAGCGCCAGCTACCTCAACTTCGTGCTGGCCAACGGCGTGGTGGTGCTGCCCGGCTATGAAGAACACGGCACGCCGCGCAGCGTGGAAGCACGGGTCAAGGCTCTGTTCGAACAAGCTTTCCCAGGCCGAGTGATTCGTTTCGTTAATGCGCTGGGCTTGAACTGGGTGGGCGGCGGCGCGCATTGCGCCACCTTGTCACAGCCGCGCGCTTGAGTGCGGTTGAGCCGGGCTGATCTGCTCATCCGCTGTGCGAAGTGATGATCATGGGCATCTGCGTGGCCACGTCTTCGGCATGGTCGACGATCAAGGCCACACCAGCCTTGCGCGCCAGGGGCGACTGGTTGGCCGTGATGGCCACCACTTGCGCGCCGCGTTCGTGCGCCTTGTCGGCCACCGCCAGCAGCTCGCTCACGCGGCCGCTGGAGCTGATGATCAGCACCACCGCGCCGCGGTGCAGCACGGCGGCGGCGAGTTGTTGCACGCGCGGCTCGGTGTCGAAGTTGGCGTGGCCACCTTCACTCCCCCGGGCGGCCCGGGCTGCCCGGGCGGCAGCTTGGCCAGGTAGGCGCGCACGGCGGCGTGCAGGTCTTTGTGCTCGGCGCTGGTCAACTGCGCGGCATGTTCAAACACCCCGGGCGCGGTGTGCAGCGCGAAGCGCGAGTAGGTGCCGCCGATGTCGGCCAGCAGGCGTGGCGTGTCGAATTTCAGGCCGCCAATGCGTCCAGTGCCTGCGCCGCGCCCAGCAAGGCTGGCGTGGGAGCGGTGATCAGCCAGGTCGGCACTTCGTGCAGGTAGGCGGCGAAGCGGCCTTTGTCTTCGAAGCGGTGGCGGAACAGGGCGGCATCGAACGCGGTGCCCAGGCGCGGCACCACGCCGCCACCCACGAATACGCCGCCGCGCGCGCCCAGCGTGAGCGCCAGGTTGCCCGCCACGTTGCCCAACAAGCTGGCAAACAGGGCCACGGCACGGGCGCAGTGCGGGCACGTGCCGGTCTGGGCGGCGGCGCTCACTGCCGCCGGCGTCAAGGCACGCGGTGTGGCGCCGGCCAGGGCGCAGGCCGCTTCGTACAGGTTCACCAGCCCGGGGCCTGACAGCGCCCGCTCGGCCGAGGCGTGGCCGAAGCGGCGGCGCAGCAGCGCCAACACGGCGGCTTCGTCATCGTCGGCCGCGGCCAGCGTGACATGGCCACCTTCGCCGCTGAGCGCCACCACGCCGCCAGCGGCGCCCGGT
>JAYUHT010000397.1:0-11224 GCA_043766725.1 Burkholderiales bacterium
CTCAGCGCCTCCAGCTGATGCGGTTCGGGCCGGGCGCGCACCAGGGCCACACGCTCCTTCAGGAACTGCGCATTGAACGCCGTGGCTTCACGTTGCAAGGCCCGCTCGGCCGCCTTGGCGGGCGCCGCGCGCACCTCTTGCACCACCGCGGCGTCGGGCGTGTAGGGGCCGGTGACAGACAGGCGCAGCTTGTTGTTGGCCTGGAAAGACTCGGCCGCACGCCGGTCAAACGCCTGCATGACCTGCTCGACAACCCGGCGCTCGTCGGGCTTGGCGCGCAATGCGGCCAGCAGGGCGCGGTCAGCCGCTGCAAACAGCCCGCCCTGGTCGTACAGGCTGGCGGCCAGCAAGTGGTTGCCCTCTTTGTCTTCGGCGCTGGCCACGGCCGGTGCAATCTGCGCGGCGCGCTGCGCGGCCGACAGCGCGTTGGGGTTGGGCTTGCCGGTATAGGTTTGCGCCACCATGTAGTAGCGCAGCGCCTCGGCCATGTTGCCGGCGCGCTCAGCCGCCTGGCCGGCCGGGTAGGCCTGCTACACGGCGCGCAGTTCTTCGGCCGACAGGCCCCAATCGGCGCGGGCAATGAAGCTGGCCAACGCGAAGGCCAGGACGGCGGCCACCGTTGCAATGCGTGAATGCATGATTCGACTCCTGTTGCGAATGAGGTTGACTGTCTAACGTTTGAACTCAGCGGCCGACCGCAGCCTTCAACGCACCGAGCGGCAAGATGCCGGCCAGGCCCTTGAAAGCGGGCATCTTTGAATAGCCCGCAGGCACTTCAAACAATTGCGGGTCTTGCGCGCCGGCCGTACCGTCTTTGGCGATGAGCTTGTACTTGGTGGTGGCCACGTCTTCGATGGTTTCCGTGCCCACCTGGCTGATGCTCACGTCGTCGCCCGCCGGCGGGCTGGCCGGGTCGCGCTGGGCGCTCAACTCAGTCTCACGCAACATGCGCTGTGTGGGCATCAACAGCCACATCAGCTTGCGGGTCGCGGCGAATGATGGTCACGGTCTGCATGCCGCCCATTTCAGTTTCGGTGCGCTCTTTGTCGGCGCTGAAGTAGACGCGCCCACTCATGCTGCCGGCGCTGTTTTCCATCACCCGTTCGGCTTGATATTCAACACTCGGCACGGGCAGCCGCCCTTGGGCGCTGGCAGCGGCGGCCAAGGTGGCGGCGGCAATGAAGATGAAGGTTTGCTTGAACATGTGAATCTCCTGGCAGGGGTTGAGAAAGGGCGTAAGCGCTGCGGTGTTGAGTGGGTTCATCGTGCCCAAAGGCAACGCGCGGCGCATGACCCAAAGGAACCAGTGGCGGGCCAAAGAGGAGCCATACGGTCTGGCCACGGGTAACTCAGCGAAGCAGCGCTTGCAGCGCGGCGTAGTCCGCGTGCGAGCGCAAGCGCGCCAAGGCCAGGGGTGGATCCATGCGGCTGCAGATGACCATGGCCCAGCCGCTGGGCAAGCGCCCAATCAAGGCATCCAAGAATTCAAATATGGCAGCGTCTTCAATGCGGTGCGCGTCATCCAGCGCGATCACGCCGCGCTGCACGTCGGCGCCCAGCAGCGCGGTCACCAGCCCCGCCACCAGCGCCGCGCGCCCGGCACGCCCGCCAGGCAACTGGCGAAGCGCCCCAAGTCGTCATCCTCATCGGCCGAGATCCAAGCCAGGGCCATGGCCGGTTCGAGCAAGGCCACCAGGCTGCTGAGCAGGGCCGTTTTGCCAAAGCCCGCCGGCGCGCACACCAGCATCAGGCGCTGGGTGCCCAGGCTCTGTGCCAATGCCGCCTCCAGCCGCGGCCTGGGCACAAAGCCGCTGCGCGAGCGCGGCGGCTGGATTTTGTGAGCGCGAAGTCACGGCGGCGTCGTGGCTGGGTCAATGCATCGAGCCCAGCGTAGCCAGAGACGGCAGGCAAGTAAAGCCACCGCTCGCGACCAGGCAGCGCGGCGCGTGAAGCGCAGTGGGCGCGCGCGCCGTGAACTTGTCTCATGCACGGGCGCATGAGGTGTTGACGGGTACTCATCAAACAATGCAACTGGCCCACGGATAATTTCTTGGCCTCATTGACAGCGTCAGACTCGCTCACCAGGAGATCCCCATGCGCATCGGCGTTCCCAAAGAGATCAAGAACAACGAATTCCGCGTCGGCCTCACGCCGGCCAGCGTGCGCGAGTTCCACGCCCACGGCCATGAGGTGATGGTGCAAAGCGGCGCCGGTGCAGCCATCGGTTTGGCCAACGCGCTGTACCAGCAGGCCGGGGCGCAGATTGCAGCCGACGCCGCAGCGGTGTTTGCCTGGGCGCAGATGATCGTGAAGGTGAAGGAGCCGCAGCCCGCCGAGTGCTTGCTGCTGCGAGAGGGCCAGATCCTGTTCACCTACCTGCACCTGGCGCCCGACCCCGAACAAACGGCGGCGCTGCTGCGTTCGGGCGCGGTGTGCATCGCCTACGAAACGGTGACCGGCCCCGGCGGTGGTTTGCCGCTGCTGGCGCCGATGAGTGAGGTGGCGGGCCGCATGGCCATTCAGGCCGGCGCGGCGCACCTTGAAAAATCCAAAGGCGGCATGGGCTTGTTGCTGGGCGGCGTGCCGGGCGTCGCGCCCGCGCAGGTGCTGATCCTGGGCGCCGGGGTGGTGGGCACCAACGCGCTGCAGATGGCAGTGGGCCTGGGTGCGCGTGTGACGGTGGTGGACCGCAATGTGGACCGGCTGCGTTTGCTCGACCTGAATTTCGGCAACCGCATCGCCACGCTGTTTTCCACCACGCACGCGATTGAAGAGCAGGTGGTGCAGGCTGATTTGGTGATCGGCGGCGTGCTCATCCCGGGTGCCGCCGCGCCCAAGCTGGTGACGCGCGCGATGGTGGGCCGCATGCAGCCTGGTGCGGTGGTGGTCGATGTGGCCATCGACCAAGGCGGCTGCTTTGAAACCTCACATGCCACCACCCACGCCGACCCCACCTACGTGGTTGATGGCGTGGTGCATTATTGCGTGGCCAACATGCCCGGCGCCGTGCCACGCACATCTACCTTTGCGCTGAACAACGCCACCCTGGCACATGGGCTGGCCATCGCCAACAAGGGCTGGCAACGCGCCGCGGCTGACGACCCCCACCTGCGCGCCGGCCTGAACGTGGTGCTCGGCCAGGTGACGTGCGAGGCCGTGGCGCGAGAACTGAACCACCCCTACACCGACCCCGCCAACATCACGGCGCTTACCGCCGCACCCAGTGCAGCCGGGCCTCGTGCTTCAGGAATTCAGCCCGCCATGGCCGTGGTGGTGGCGCCGCCGCCGCCCGCGGCGTAGTTGAGCTTGCCGGGCGCCTGCCTGGCCGCGGCCAGCAGGTCGCTGAAGCTCGCCAGCTTGCCGCTGGCCGGGCTGACGATGACCACCGGCGTGGAGCCCACCAGCATCACCGGCGCAAAAGACTTGATCGTGTCGAACGTTAACTTCGGGTACAGCGCCGCACTTTTGCGCCAGCTGCCGCGCGAGGATGCCAGCCGAGCCGCCCGGGGCAAAGCCCACCAGCAGCGACAACGTTTTGGCGGGGTAAGTCTGGGCGTGAGCGGCTTGCCAGGGCAGTGCTGCACGCAGCGCGAACAACGCGGTGATGAGCGCGCGCGGCGCGAGCGAAGCGGCGGGTCGGGTGCTTGGCATGGGGCCATCCGTTCAGGGTGAACAATCGCGCGCATGTTGGTCATGGCGGCGTGGGTTAAGTGGCCCCTGCCAGCACTCGTCGCCTTGCCCCATCACCCCGCCTTCCTCGCCCACACGCCCTGCCATGCCGCACATTCCCGCTTCCCCCGCCCTGGCGCGCTTTCGCGTCATCGACCTCACACAGGTCCGCGCCGGCCCCACGGCCTGCCGCCAACTGGCCGACTGGGGCGCGGATGTGATTCAAGTGCAGATGCCCGAACACATGCGCGGTGACGACACCCTGGGCGGCCAAGACGGCAGCGACTACCAGTACACGCACCGCAACAAACGCAGTGTCACGCTCAACCTGAAGGAACCCGAGGGCATCGCGGCCTTGAAGCAGCTCATCCACAGCGCCGATGTGGTGGTGGAAAACTTTCGCCCCGACGTGAAGTTCCGCCTGGGCATTGACTACGACACGCTGGCCATAGACCAACCGCGCCTGGTGTACGCCAGCATCTCGGGCTTCGGCCAGACCGGCCCGCTGGCGCAGCGCCCGGGGTTCGACCAGATCGCGCAAGGCCTGGGCGGGTTGATGTCGGTCACCGGCCTGCCCGGACAAGGGCCGGTGCGCGTGGGCATTCCGATTGCTGACTTGTGCGCCGGCCTCTTCGCCGCGCAAGGCATCTTGGTGGCGCTGCTGGAACGTGAAACCTCGGGCCGGGGGCAATGGCTGCACACCTCACTGTTGGAGGCCATGGTCAGCATGATGGACTTTCAAACCGCGCGCTGGTTGGAGGATGGCGAGGTGGCGGGGCAGGCCGGCAACTTCCACCCCACCAGCATTCCCACTGGGGTGTACAAGGCGCGCGACGGTTACCTCAACATCGCCGTTTTTGGCAGCAAGATCTGGGAGCGTTTTTGCACCACGCTGGGCGCGCCGGAATGGGTTGCCGATGCGCGCTTTCACGACAAGCTCAACCGAAGCGTTAACCGCGATGCGCTGAATGCCGCCATCAATGAACGCCTGGCCGCACACGACTGCGCGCACTGGATCGAACAGTTCAACCGCGACGGCGTGGCCTGCGGCCACATCAACAGCATGAACGAAGTGTTTGCCGAGCCGCAGGTGCAACACCTGGGCCTGGTGCAAGACGTGGTGAGTGAGCGCCTGGGCGCGCAGCGCCTGGTGGGCCAGCCCATCACGTTGCAACGCACGCCGAGCAAACTGGTGCGCGCCGCACCCCGGCGCGGCGAGCACACCGAAGAAGTGCTGGGTGAGCTGGGCCTGGCGCCGGCAGAGATTGCGCAAATGAAAGCCAGGGGAGTGTTTTGATGACCGCCGAATACACCTCGCCCACCGAACGCGTGCAGGTGCGCCTGGAAGGCAGCGCGCTGCACATCACCTTCAACAACCCGGCGCGCCACAACGCGCTGAGCCTGGACATGTGGGCTGCGGTGCCCGCCCTATTGGCACAGGCGCAAGCCGATGAGCGCGTGCGCATGGTGGTGTTTGGGGGTGCAGGCGACAAGGCCTTTGTTTCGGGCGCAGATATTTCGCAGTTCGAAGACCAACGCGCCGCCAAGGCGGCCGTGGCGCATTACGAAGCCACGGCCGAAGAAGCGCTCATGGCCATCTACCGCTGCCCCAAACCCACGCTGGCCTGCATTCGCGGCTGGTGCCTGGGCGGCGGCGTGAATGTGGCCATCAGTTGCGATATTCGCATCGCCGCGAGCGACGCGGTGTTTTCCATTCCCGCCGCGCGCATGGGTCTGGGCTACCGCCATTCGGCGCTGAAGAATTTGGTCGACCTGATCGGCGTGGGTGCAACGAAAGACTTGTTCTACACGGCGCGCCGCATTGATGCCGCCGAGGCCCTGCGCATTGGCCTGGTTTCACGCACCTGCGCGGTGGAACAGTTGCCCGCGCTGTTGGGCGAATACACCGGCAGCATCGGCGAAAACGCGCCGCTCACCATCGCCGCAGCCAAGGCCATCGTGGCTGAGATGTTGAAGCCCGCCGAGCAGCTGGACACTGAAGCCTGCCGCGAACTCATCCTGCGTTGCTTTGAGAGTGCTGACTACACCGAAGGCCGGCGCGCCTTCATGGAGAAGCGCAAGCCGAACTTCACCGGCCGCTGAACGCGGTGCTACCTTGGAAACCCCCGCATGAAGTCTTATCTCGTGAGCGTTGAAGGCACGCAGGCCGTGCTGCGCTTGACCGATGCACCTGAACCCAAGCCCGGCGCTGGCCAGGTGCTGCTGAAGATGTTGGCCGCTGGCTTGAACCGCGGCGAATTCATTCCCGGCGGGCTGGTGAAGAGCGGCGCGGCCAAACCAGCGGGCCTGGAAGGCGCGGGCGAGATCGTGGCGCTGGGCGCGGGCGTGGCCGAGCTGCAAACCGGCTTGCAAGTTGGCCAGCGCGTGATGGGCCGCTGCCCCGGCGCCTTCTCGGAATTCGCGCTCATGGATGCACGCGAAGCCGTGGCCGTGCCGCCGGCCTTGTCCACCGAACAAGCCGCGGCCGTGCCATTAACGTTTCTGGTCACTCACGACATGCTTGTGGCGCAAGGGCGCCTGCAAGCCGGGCAATGGCTGCTGGTGGCGGGCGTGGCCTCGGGTGTGGGCGTGGCGGCGCTGCAAGCGGCCAAGGCCATGGGCGCCAAGGTCATCGGCACTTCGGGCTCGGCCGCCAAGCTGGCGCGGCTGCAAGCGCTGGGCTTGGATGTGGCCATTGAAACGCGCGCGCCAGACTTTGCCGCGCAGGTGCTGCAAGCCACCGGCGGCCTGGGCGTGAACCTGGCCGTGAATGCCGTGGGCGGCACGGTGTTCGCCGAATGCCTGCGCACGCTGGCGTTTGAAGGCCGGTTGGCCACCGTGGGTTATGTGGATGCTTCGCTGAAGGCCGAGATCGACCTGCAAGCCTTACACGCCAAACGCCTGACGCTGTTTGGCGTATCCAACAAGCTGCGCAGCGCAGACCAGCGCGCGGCCGGCGTGCCCGCGTTCGCGGCCGATTGGCTGCCGGCCTTGGCCGATGGCCGCATCAAGCCGCAGGTGGACCGAGTGTTCGCGTTCGAAGAACTGGCCGCCGCCCAAGCCCACATGCAGGCCAACCAGCACGTGGGAAAGATCGTCTTGCGCATGGGCGCATGAAGGAACGAACCATGGCGCAGCGCCTTGCCGAAGTCCCACTCATTGCCATGCTGCTGCTTGGCATGGCCAGCAGCCCGGTACACGCCCAGACGCCAGCCCCAGCCTGGCCATCCAAACCCATCCGCCTGGTGATCGGCTTCGCGCCCGGTGGCGCGGCCGACTATGTGGCCCGCACCATCGCCGACCCGCTGGGCCGCGCACTGGGCCAAAGCGTGGTGGTCGAGAACCGCGCCGGTGCCGGCAGCAGCCTGGCGGCTGACTTCGTGGCCAAGGCGCCGGCCGATGGCTACACCTTGCTCATCGCCAGCCCGAGCAGCATTTCGGTGAACCCTGCGCTCAACCCCAAGCTCAGCTACAGCGCAAAAGATCTGCTGCCCGTTGCGCGCATCACCACATCGCCACTGGTGGTGGCGGTTAACCCGCAAGCGGGCATCAACAGCTTTCAGGAACTCATTGCCCTGGCCAAGGCCAAACCGGGTGTGTTGAACTACACCAGTTCGGGCAATGGCTCGGCGCCGCACCTGGGCGCCGCGCACTTCAGCAAGGTGGCCGGCGTGGAGATGGTGCACATCCCGTACAAGGGCGGCGCACCAGCCATTCAGGCCGTGGTGGCGGGCGACGCCCAGCTCACCTTCGGCACGCCTCCTTCGGTGCTGCCCATGGTGCAGGCCGGGCGGCTGAAGGCCCTGGCGGTGACCAGCCCCAACCGCAGCAGCCTGGTGCCCGATGTGCCCGGCACCATCGAGGGCGGCCTGCCTGGCTATAGCATCAGTTTTTGGTACGGCTTCTTCGTTCCCGTGGGCACGCCGGCTGAGGTGGTGAAGAAGCTGTTTGAGGCCTCCCAGCAAGTCATGCAGCGCCCCGAGGTGCGCGCCGCGCTGGCGCGTGAGGGCACCGAAGTGGCCACCTCCAAATCACCCGAAGACTTTGCGGCCTTTCCCGTCGAAGACAACCGCTTCTGGGCGCGGTTGGTGAAGGAAGCCGGCGTGCGGCTGGACTGAACCTAGAAACAGCAGTTGACCGCTTACGCAGGCCAGCACGCGCCCACTACGATGCCGCCATCCAGCACAGGAGCCCCCCATGCAACGCAGCACCGAGCGCTTTCTCACCACCCACACCGGCAGCCTGCCGCGGCCTGACGACCTGATTCGCATCATGTACGCCAAGGAAGAAGGCGTGCCGGTCGATGCGGCCGCACTTGAGCAGCGCGTGGCCAGCGCGGTGGCCGAGGTGGTGCGCAAGCAGGCCGATGCCGGCATTGACATCATCAACGACGGTGAGATGAGCAAGCCCAGCTACGCCACCTACATCAAAGACCGCTTGAGCGGCTTTGGCGGTGCCGACAACAGCTTCGTCTACCAAGACCTGGTGGGCTTCCCCGGCCTGGCCAAGCGCGTGTTCGGTGACCCCGGGCGTTCGCGCCGCAAAACACCCACTTGCAACGCCGCCATCCAGGTGCGCGACCCGCAAGCCGCGTTGACCGACACGGCGCACCTGCAGGCCGCGCTGGCGCAGGTGAAATCGAGCGAAGGCTTTCTCTCAGCCGCCTCGCCCGGCGTGGTGTCGCTGTTCTTTCGCAACGAGCACTACCCCAGCGAAGAGGCTTACCTGTACGCCATTGCGGATGCGATGCGCGTCGAATACGAAGCCATTGCCGCGGCCGGCTATGTGCTGCAAATCGACTGCCCCGATCTGGGCATGGGCCGCCACATTCAGCATGCTGATTTGAGCCTGCCCGAATGGCGCAAGAAGGCGCAACTGCATGTTGAAGTGCTGAACCATGCGCTGGCGAACATCGCGCCCGACAGGCTGCGCATGCACCTGTGCTGGGGTAACTATGAAGGCCCGCACCATTGCGATGTGCCGCTGGCCGATGTCATCGACATCGTCTTCAAAGCCAAGCCCAGCGCCATTGCCATGGAAGCGGCCAACCCGCGCCATGCGCACGAATGGACCTTGTTTGAAACCGTGAAGCTGCCCGAAGGCAAGCTGTTGATTCCGGGCGTGATCGAATCGAAATCGAACTTCATCGAACACCCCGAATTGATCGCGCAACGCATCGGCCACTATGCGCGGCTGGTGGGGCGCGAGAACGTCATGGCAGGCAGCGATTGCGGCTTCGGTACCTGGGTCGGCCAGGCCGCGGTCGACCCCGATGTGGTGTGGGCCAAGATGGCCGCCATGGCCGAAGGCGCGCGGCTGGCCACGCGCACTTTCTTTGGCCGCTGAGCGGCTCATTCACCGCAGCGATTCACGCTTTGGCGCACGGCGCGCCGCACCGTTCACTCAACGACAAGGAGACTTGACATGGATCTCGGACTCAAGGGCAAACGCGCCGTCATCACCGGCGCCAGCAAGGGCATCGGCCGCGCCGTGGCGGAAGGCTTCGCGGCCGAAGGTGCGAACGTTTCGATCTGCGCGCGCAACGCCGATGAAGTGGGCGCCGCGGTGTCGGCCTTGAAAGCCCGGGGCGTGACCGCCTTTGGCCAGGCGCTTGATGTGGCAGACGCCGCGGCGCTGGCGGGCTGGGTCACGCGTAGTGCGGCCGAGCTGGGCGGCATCGACACGCTCATCTGTAACGTTAGCGCTCTGGCCGTGGGTGACTCTGCCGAGACCTGGGACAAGAGCTTTCGTGTGGACATGATGCACAGCGTGAACGCGGTGGCCGCGGCGCTGCCGTTCCTGGAGAAATCGAGCTGTGCGTCCATCGTGTTGATCTCCAGCGTGTCGGGCTTTGAAGTGGACTTCGCCGCGGGTTCGTATGGCGCCATCAAGGCCGCGTTGATCCACTACGCCAAAGGCCTGAGCCGCCAGCTCGTGGCCAAGGGCATTCGCGTGAACTGCGTGTCGCCGGGCAACACTTATTTCGATGGCGGCATCTGGCAAACCATCGAGAAGAACATGCCCGATCTGTATGACTCCACGCTCAAGGTCAACCCCACGGGCAAGTTCGGCACGGCGCAGGAAGTGGCCGCCGGCGTGGTGTTCCTGGCCAGCCCCGTGGCCAGCCGCATTTCGGGCACCAACCTGGTGATCGACGGCGCGTTGACCGTGGCCGTGTAGGAGGCCACTGTGCAAGCACACGACCATCACACCATCCACCGCGGCCACATCCACCACGGCTGGGACAACACGTTCGCACCACGGCTGACCATCGCCCCGGGCGAGAGCGTGCAGTTCGAAACCGTGGATGCCTCGTCCGGCCAGCTGTCACGCAACTCGACGGCGACCGACCTGGCCAAGCTCGACCTGGCGCGCGTCAACCCGGTGACCGGCCCGGTCTATATCGACGGCGCGAAGCCGGGTGATGCCTTGAAGGTCACCGTGTTGTCGTTTCGCCCATCGGGTTGGGGCTGGACCGGCAACATTCCGGGCTTCGGGTTGCTGACCGACCAGTTCCCAGACGCCAAGCTGCACCATTGGCTGTACGACGCCAGCCTGGCCCCGGCCATGTACGGCCCCGGCGGGCGCGTGCCGCTCAAGCCGATGTGCGGCACGATCGGCGTGGCGCCCGCCGCGCCGGGCCTGCACAGCATCATTCCGCCGCGCAACGTGGGCGGCAACATGGACATCCGCGACATCGCCGAGGGCACGGAGTTGTACTTGCCGGTGGAGGTGGCGGGGGCGATCTTCTCGGTGGGCGACACGCACGCCGCGCAAGGCGATGGCGAGGTCTGCGGCACGGCCATCGAAAGCGCGTTCGAGGTCGGCCTGAAGTTTGAATTGATCAAGGGTGCGAACCTGCGCGGGCCGCGCTACGTGACGCCGGGCCCGGTGAGCCGGCACCTGGACCTGAAGGGCTACGAGGTCACCACCGGTATTGGCCCCGAGCTGATGACCGGCGCGCGCATGGCGGTGGCGGAAATGGTTGAGCTGTTGAGCAAGCGCTACGGCTATTCGCCCATTGACGCCTACATGCTATGCAGCGTGTGCGCTGACTTGCGCATCAGCTCGATCGTTGATGTGCCGAACTGGGTGGTGTCGTTCTACTTTCCACGCGTCGTGCTCGAATAGGCCAGGGGCTAGCCGGCGGCCAAGGCTGCGCGCACGCTGCGCAAGAACGCCGGCTCCACCGCACCCGCGGTCTTGCTGCTGCGCGCCAGCACACGGCCTTCGGCATCGAGCAAAACGAGCACGCCGGTGTGGTTGATCTCGCCATCTGCCAGCGGCCGGTAACGCACACCCAGCAGGCCGGCGATGGCGCGCAAATCGGCCGCGCGCGGCTGCGCCAGGGTCCAGCGCGACAGGTCGAGCTGGCGCTTGTCGGCGGTGGCTTTCAGCGCAGCGGGGTCGTCGCGCTTGGGGTCGAGCGAAATCATCAGCACGCCCAATTGCGCGCGCTCATCGGGCTTGAGCTGGTTGTCGAGGTGTTGCACGGTGTCGATGATGGTGGGGCAGATGAACGAGCACGAGGTGTAGAACATCACCACCACCTGGG